>JABXIK010000117.1 GCA_013373125.1 Gammaproteobacteria bacterium
ATGATCGTCTACAAGAGTTGATGCAGCATCACAACCAACAAAGATCCGTGCTTAAAAACCTTCAAGACATGGATGGCTTAATCGAAAACACCACAGCCAATATCCATAATCGCCTACGCCAATTTAAATGGTAACGATCGAGTTATTTCGCCACCGCACTTAAGATATTTTGCGTACTGATCACCCCTACGATAATGCCATGTTCACTGACAAAGATGCGCCGAATACCATGCTGCAACATCACATAGGCTACTTCTTGAAAACTGGCATTGGCGGCAACCTGCACCACGGAATCACTCATGATTTGATTCACCGTACAGTTTTCATCAGCCTTATTCACCATAGATTGCAAGGTATGCTCGTCATAGGTTTGCCCCACAAACTCAGCATATACTTGTTGCAACATGGCGCCTTTTTCAGACAAGGTTTGATTTTCAAACGCTAAGATATCACTGATGGTCACAACACCCACAAGACTGTGATCACTAGCAATCACCGGTGCCCCGCTGATTTTATTTTTCACAAAAAATTCGCTCAAACGCTTAATAGACCAACCTTCATAAGCCATCAGCACTTGCTTGGTCATAATGTCTTTTGCCGTGAGTTCTGTTTTCATAACTTCTCCGGTGTATCAATTAAGAAACTACATTAGTTGGCGGTAAAATAAATATCCCCGTAATAGGCACTGGCCTGTGTTTTACTGTCATCGGTATCACTCATAATGGCCACGGCATCAATATAACGATAAGCTTTTTCATTGGCTTCGTCTGAACCTTTATCACCATACAAGGCAATCATATCCTCATACACATTTCGCTTTTCTGACACCCATTTTCCAGTACCATCATCGGCACTGCGCAATGCCAACATACGTGCATTACTGCCTGCATAAGCATTATCCCAAACACTACCCTTATCTTGATTACTCGACCATACATAATTCAATGCCTTGGTTTCCCAAATAAAGAAACCGCCGCTTTTTACTATGTATAAACGTGCCGCGTAATCATCTCCCGCTTTTGTGGTTTCATCCATTCTAGGAAGCAGGTTATCAATGCGCCATGACCAATTTAAAAATGGCGTTTGTTTTAAATCAATCTTAATCTCTTTTGCTAAACCCGATGCAGACTGTTTACTGCTAGCATGCAAAACAGCTTGGTTATCGAGCTGGGTTATGGCGTATTGCGTGTGACCAACAAATGACTTAGTTTGCCACTTGTCGAGTGTTTCATTAGAAAATTGGGCAATATTGACCGTTTGGCCAAAACTGACAGAAGAAAAAATAAAAGGAACGAAGCAGAAAAATATTCGAAATTTCATAAGTTGCTCGACACAGGAAAGTGTATGATTAGAGGCTAGCAACCCAAGTTAGTTCACAACATTAGCCCACAATCACATGCTTTAGATGTTGCAAAGTCTTCAATGAATCTTGGTTGTGAGCTAATAAATCTTGCTGTAATTGCGTAATCACATGAGACAGCTCCGTATGATCGGCAAACACTTGATGCAACATGGGTAAGAGTGCTAACGCTTGATCAAATTCAGAATGCTTCACATGACGCTCAATTTGAGAAATCATTTTATCCTTCCTATCCATGGACTGAAGATAAAACTACCTTTTTTACGGCATAAATCAAGCCTTAGCCTGTGTTTCGGCGAGATAAAACCATTTTGTCCACCAACACAGCTTTGCCGTTGTAGTTAACGATATAGTCTTCAACTTTTTCAAAACCTGCACTCTCATATAAACACCTAGTAGGTGAATTTGAATTCACTACTTGTAACCACACATCCTCTTGTAATAATGTGAGTGCGTAATTTAGCAATTGTTTACCCAGTCCTTTTCCTCGATAACTCGGCAACACATTAAAGCCCACCAATTCATCGTTGCTCACCGCAATGTAACCCACCACTTCGGATGCGTTTATTGAATCCATCTCCACCACAAAGATTTTTGCAGCAAACAATGCCGCTTGACGCTGACGATCATCTTCGAGAGGAATCAGCGTAAATACTTGGGCTTCTCTCACCAGTTCATCTAATTTAGATGCATTATAAATATCCACAATGGCTGTACGATCTAAGGGTGTATAAGCGCGAATGTTCATCATAACAGCTCAATGCAAAACGCCACTCTATCACCCAAGGGATAATCTTCGAAATCCCACCCATAAAAAACCCCGGATCTATCCAGGGTTTTTACGTTTTCAGAGAATCCAATTACAGGTTAAGACGGGTTAGCCCCTAAAATTAATTCGCGGAAGAACTTCACGACATCCACGTAATCATCCACTTTGATTTGCTCATTGATACCATGCATACGCTCTAAGGTTTCAGGAGTAAAACGATTAAAGGCAAAGCGATAAATACTGTCACTGAGCCCCGTGTAGTGCTTCGCATCTGTGCCACCTGTGACCAAGTATGGCGCCACGATGAGATTTTCATCTTGCGTCACACGATAAATTGCGTCTTTTAACATGGCAAAGCTGTCGTTATTACTCTTAGATACCGATGACGGCTCACCTGCAAAACCCCCTTCAATGGTTACTTCAATCTCAGGGTTATCGATCACACTCTCAACATAGGCTTTGACGCTTTCGCCCGTTTCCCCCGGCATAATGCGGAAATTCACCACCGCGTGGGATTCACTGGGTAACACGTTATCCTTACTTGATCCTTGTGCCATCGTCACCGCAGTAGTCGTACGTACGGCCGCATTCGTGGTTTTAGAGCCGGATAAAATGCGTTCAACTAATGGCTCTGTTAACCACATGTTGGCAAAAATGGCTTTTTCCAAGCCGCCCATGGCAGGGCCAATAGTGTCGAACAGCTGACGGCTGTATTGCATGTTCGCCGGAAACGGATGCTGCTCTAGATCCACAATGGCCTGAGCAATCACACCTAGTGCCGTGTGTTTAGGTGGCATGGAGCTGTGACCGCCCACGGCTTTTGCCGTTAAACGCAAACTCACATAACCTTTCTCGGCAATTCCCACCAGCGCCACTGGACGCTCCATACCAGGGATAATGCCATCACCCACAATAGAGCCACCTTCATCTAGGATAAATTGAAAATCCAAACCACGGGCTTTCAATAACGCGCTGATTTTGGCAGCGCCATTGTCACCGCCAATCTCTTCGTCATGGCCAAACGCCAAGTACACATCACGCTGTGGCTGGTAGCCTTTGGCTAATAAATCTTCAACGGCTTCTAGCGCACCTAATACGCCAGATTTAATATCTACTGCACCTCGACCCCAGATAATTCCATCAGCTATGGCACCACTAAACGGCGCATGTACCCAGCGATCTCGGGTTTCTTTATCCACAGGCACCACATCTTGGTGACTCATTAATAAGATGGGTTTAAGTTGAGCATCACTGCCTTGCCAGCGATACAGCAATGAGTAGCCATTTACACGCTCAAGGCTTAATTTCTGGTGCACTAATGGGAAACTGTTGGCTAAAAATTGATGAAAGCCATCAAACGCTTGCTGTTCAAATTGTGATTCATCCATATGGCTAATGGTGGCAAATTGAATGCCTTTAGATAAACGACCTGCCACGGCTTGTGCATCCACTTCACTGGCATCCAATTGTGGTTGTATTACCACTTCAGGCAAGGTGAAGGTTAGGGTTTTCACTCCCATAACCAATATCAGAGCAATCAGGGCAAAACCTGCAACCTTTAAGAGCTTCATTTGGCACATTTCCTATTATTATTTGGCGCACAATGTGCACCATTCGTCCCAAGCAAAACAGTGTTAAACCGGCCACTGCCTCAACCACTCATAGATGATTCAATCCCGTAAGATGTAGCCCAAGGTCTGTTGACGACAAAAACCATGATGTATGATGAAAGCATTATTCATTAGTATCGAATTTGCCATGGCCAAAACCTTCAACTCTGCCTTCATTCCCTTACAAATAGGCGTCCTCACTGTATCGGACTCCCGTGACGAGAGCACCGACAGCAGCGGTCAACTATTGGTAGACCGTTTAACCCAAGCGGGTCACCAACTAGCAGAGAAGACCATAGTCAAAGACGATGTGTATAAGATTCGCGCCATCATCGCCAATTGGATCGCCAGCGATCACATTCAAGCTGTACTGGTTACAGGAGGCACAGGTTTTACTGGACGCGACAGCACCCCAGAGGCGGTATTGCCATTGTTTGATAAAACTGTGGATGGCTTTGGCGAACTCTTTCGCCAAATTAGCCACGAGCAAATTGGTACCAGCACCATTCAATCCCGCGCGGTTGCCGGCTTAGCCAACGGTACTATAGTGTTTTGTATGCCAGGCTCTGGCAATGCCTGCGCCACCGCTTGGGATGAGATTATTCAATCTCAACTCACCAGCACCCATAAACCCTGTAATTTTGTTTTACAGTTAAAAAACACCAATGACGATCAGTGCGACTCTCGGGGATAACATGGCCTTTACGCATATAAATCAAAATGGCGAGGCCAACATGGTGGATGTGAGTGAAAAAGCCATGACCACCCGTATTGCCCGTGCCGAAGCATTCATTGAAATGCACCCCGATACCTTGCAAATGATTGTGAACGGCGAACACCATAAAGGCGATGTGTTTGCAGTGGCGCGTATCGCGGGAATCCAAGGTGCAAAACAAACATCCACGTTAATTCCCTTATGTCATCCCTTAATGCTCAGTAAGGTGGAAGTGAGTTTTGAAGTACAACCAGAGCAAAATCGAGTGCGCATAGAGAGCCTTTGCAAACTCACGGGTCAAACCGGTGTTGAAATGGAAGCCTTAACGGCTGCCTCTGTTACGGCGCTCACGCTGTTTGATATGTGTAAGGCCGTGGATAAAACCATGACTATCACAGGTATCCGTGTATTGGAAAAACAAGGGGGAAAGTCCGGCCACTTCAAAGCGGATAGTTAACCCATGATCAAAGTTTTATTTTTTGCACAACTAAAAGAATTACTACAATGCTCGCAAATTGAGCTGAGCATTAACGCACCATGCGATGTTGACAGTTTGAAACAACAAATTGTAAATGAACATCCAAACTGGCAGGCCCATCTAAATCAAAACAAAGTGCTCGCCGCGGTAAACCAAACCATGGTGGATGCAACTCATCTCATTAACGATGGCGATGAAGTGGCTTTTTTCCCTCCGGTTACAGGCGGATAACACCATGACGCAAATGCACATCGCCGTACAAACTGACGATTTTGATGTGGCTAAGGAATACGCTCATTTACGTGAAAATAATTCACAAGACGGTGCCATTGTATTTTTCAGCGGACTCGTACGAGAAATGAATCAAGGTCATGGGGTTACGGGTTTATTTTTAGAACACTATCCAAGCATGACTGAAAAATCCTTGCAGAACATCGCTCAGCAGGCAAGTGAGCGCTGGCCACTCACCCATATTCGTATTATTCATCGTATTGGGCAATTACAAGTAAGCGATCAAATTGTTTTTGTGGCCACATCCAGCGCCCATCGTGAGTCCGCGTTTGCTAGCTGTCACTTCATAATGGACTACTTAAAAAATCAGGCGCCCTTTTGGAAAAAAGAAACCCGTGAAGAAGGTGATGAATGGGTAGCCGCTCTTGAAAAAGATGAAACTGCATTAGAAAAGTGGCAAGAAAAGGGAGAAAAATAACGGACCATGAATAGATCTATTGTTATTCCTTTTTTTGTCACAATGTTGTCACTTAACAGCCAACTTTCTTATGCAGATAACTTAAAGGTTGCTGTGGCCGCCAACTTTAAACAAACTATTGAAGCACTAAAAACAGAGTTTGAAAAAGACACCACGCATACCATTCAAGTCATCAGTGCCAGTACAGGGCAGCTTGTACAACAAATTTCCCATGGTGCGCCTTTCGATATTTTCTTAGCTGCCAATATCGCCCACCCTCAAATCCTATGGCAGCAAATTCATGAACAAAGAGGATTAGATAAAGGCGCTTTACAAGTATATGCCAATGGGCGACTGGTTTTTTTCAGTAACCATCCTTTAACCCAAAATAAAACCCTAGCTGAAATACTATCAGCTGACACGTATTCGCGTTTAAGCGTTGCCAACCCTACGTTGGCACCATATGGCCTCGCCGCCAAGCAAACCCTAGAGTGTTATAACATCGCAAATAATTGGAAACATAAACTGGTTACCGGACAAAACATTGCACAAACTTATCAATTTATTCATAGCCAAAGTGTTAACGCCGGATTTGTTGCCCAATCTCAAGTATTGGACCAACCGCCCGAACAAGTTCGAGTTGTCAGTTCTAAATGTTATGATCCAATTAAACAAATGGCATTGAGGTTAAATAATAAACCTGCCAGCCAAGCCTTCATGACGTATTTAACTCAGCCTAAAGCAAAAACCATTATCGAAAACCATGGCTATGATGCACCTTAATTTATTTACAGGCTGGTCTCAGTAATGGACGCACTATTACTCACTTTGCAACTGGCATTCTTCAGTACATTAATTCTGTTATTGCTGGCTACGCCATTAGCTTGGTTTTTAGCCCATCATCAATTCAAAGGTAAATTTTTAGTTGAGGCTTTGATCGCACTACCACTTGTATTACCCCCAACGGTTTTGGGGTTTTATTTACTTATCGCTCTAGGACCAGAAGGACCCGGAGGCTGGTTGGCAAACTTATGGGGTGAGCAGACACTTGCGTTTAGTTTTACAGGCCTACTGATTGGCTCCATCATTTACAGTTTGCCGTTTGTGGTACAGCCTCTACAAAATGGATTCATATTAATTGGTAAGAAGCCTCTAGAAGTAGCTTATACCTTGAATGCTTCTTTTTGGGATGGCTTTTTAAACGTCATACTACCGTTAGCAAAACCGGCTTACATCAGTGCTGCCACATTAGGATTCGCCCATACCCTAGGTGAATTTGGTGTGGTACTCATGATTGGTGGTAACATCCCCAACGAGACTCAAGTCATCTCTATTGCCATTTTTGAACAAGTGGAATCCTTGCAATATGAGCAAGCCCATCTTTTATCCGGTATTTTGTTGACTATTTCTTTCGTCATGCTCGCCATCATTTATGCAAGCCGCAAGCAATCTAAAGGGCCGTTACTATGAGGCTCGATTTAAAATTACACATTAAAAAAGGATCGTTTTGTTTAAAAGCTGACACCCAAATACAATGGCGCTCTCCTTGTATTCACGTGATCTTTGGTGAAAGTGGAATAGGTAAAACTCATTTACTGCGCAGTATCTGCGGTTTAGAAAAAGGCGAAGGGAAAATACATTGGCACCATAAAGGTAAAACCATAACTTGGCTCGACAGCCAACAAAAGAAAAACATTCCAAGTCATGCACGTCATGTGACCATGATGTTTCAGGATGCTCAACTTTTTCCACATTTAAATGTAGAAGATAATTTGAAATTTGCCTTTAAACGCGCCAATGCCAATGCAGATGATTGGCAGCACTGCATTGACTCACTCCGCCTTGAAAAATTATTACCACTTAATGTCGATGCATTAAGTGGCGGTCAAGCTCAGCGGGTGGCCTTAGCCCGCGCCATTTTAAGCAAACCCGAATTATTAATTTTAGATGAACCCCTAGCTTCATTAGATTGGCACAGCAAGCAAGAGGTCATGGAATACCTCAAGCGCTTATGTGATCAATGGCAATTACCCGTACTATATGTCACACATGATGTAAATGAGGTGTTAGCGTTAGCCGAAGATGTCTTACTGTTACATGCCATGACCAATGTGACCACAGTGGATTCCCCTAAAGCATTAATTGATGTATTACAAAGCGTGGACCATCCTTTTCACCGATTAGGTAAGAGCAGTATCTTACATATTGGCACCCCACAAGAAGCAGAAAACATGAATGGGTTGATCGCCCTGCCATTAAAGCAACAGATAATTTATGTGCCTAAACCCAAAAAACAGTCAAAAGCTTATACTCGATTATGTATCGCCGCTAATGATGTGAGTTTGAGTTTAAGCCAACCCAACGATAGCAGTATTGTTAACATATTAAAGGGAGAAGTGTGTCGTATAGACGATCTAGATGGGCACTATTTAATTCAGCTGGACATCGACGGACAAAAATTACTCAGCGAGATATCCGCTTACTCTTTTGAGCGCATGAATATAAAAGTAGGCATGGAAATTTTTGCACAGATAAAAGGCGTGGCATTAAGCCAGTAATACCACGCAAAAAAGGCTAATAATTAAATTTTCAGTACTCCATCGAACAATTCAATCGTAACCATTTCTCCGGCTTTTACTGAACCACGATCTTGCTCTAACACAATATAACAATTAGCTTGGCTCATACTGGTAAGCAATCCGGAGCCTTGCGCCCCTGTAGTTTGTACGTGCAATTGACCTTGTGAATTTACACCGTAAACTCCCCGTTGAAAGTCCATACGACCAGGTGCTTTTCGAATATCTTGCGAAGCAATCGCCGAAAAGCGCGTCTTATCTTTTAATGTTTCTCCTGCCAGCTTACGTAACATAGGCAGCGCCAATTGATGTAACGTCACCAAGGCACTGACTGGATTGCCAGGTAAGCCAATAAAGTAACTGGATTTCAACTGACCAAACGCAAAGGGTTTACCGGGTTTAATGGCCAATTTCCAAAATTGCAGTTCACCTAAACGCTCCAATACGACTTTAGTGAAATCAGCTTCTCCCACACTGACACCACCAGAAGTAATCACCACATCGGCCCATTCGTCGGCTTCATTGAAAACCTGAGTTAATTGCGCTTCATCATCGGCAACTATGCCATAATTTTTCACCTTAACTCCCAGACGATGCAGCACGGCACTTAAAGTCGGTGTATTACTTTCATACAGCTGGCCAGATTTCAATATCGTACCTGGTGCAATTAATTCATCCCCTGTACTAATTAACGCCACATTTAAGGCACGCATGACGTTAACAGCTTGCAACCCCATAGAAGCCAACACGCCAATATCAGCGGGGTTTAATCTCCTACCCACAGAAAATACGGTTTCATCCTGGGCAATATCTTCACCCGTTGGACGAATATTTTGTCCACGCTTCACATCCGCTAAAATTCGAATGCGATCAGGGCTAATTATTTCTACCTGCTCTTGCATAATGACAGCGTTACACCCATGGGGGATATCGCCCCCGGTCATAATACGCGCGCACTGACCCACTTGAATTGCATGTTCAATGGGGTGTCCAGCTAACACTTTCGCCACAACAGAAAGCTCACACCCCACGGCTAATGATTCACCGTCTAAAACCAAGGCGTAACCATCCATGGCACTGTTATCGTGCAATGGAATATTAATTGGACTGCGAATAGTTTCAGCCAATATACGGTTAAGTGCTTGATCCAGAGAAA
>JABXIK010000122.1 GCA_013373125.1 Gammaproteobacteria bacterium
GGCGCTGCCGGCCCGTTGTCTTAATAATAAGTGTTGGTACTTGTTGTTTAGCGCGTTGTGCAAACTGTCTAAGCTGGGTGTGGCGCTGCCTAAAATAATAGGGATATCTAATAGTTTGGCACGCATGACGGCGACGTCGCGGCCATGGTAGCGAATGCCATCTTGTTGTTTGAAGCTGGCGTCGTGCTCTTCATCAATGATGATCATGGATAAATTGGGCGCTGGGGTGAATACGGCGCTGCGGGTGCCAATGATGATTTGGGCGCGGTCTTTGTTGGTGTGATTGGCCGCCATGATCCACGCGTCTAAACGTTCTCTGTCGTTAAGTGCGCTATGCAGTAATAAAATGTCGGCATCAAATCGCTGCGCAAAACGTTGAATCATCTGCGGAGTCAGACCAATTTCTGGTACCAAGATTAAAACTTGTTTTCCCGCTTTAATATGCGCTGCAATGCTTTGCAAATACACCTCGGTCTTGCCCGAGCCGGTGACACCATCTAATAAAAACGGTTGAAAGTGCTGGCATTGGGTGATGGCCGTGACCGCATGGGCTTGTTCATCATTTAATGCAAATGGAGACTGCTGCACTTGGCCATCAATGGCGTTAAAACTGGGAGCTTCGTGCTCGGTGATTAAATCTTTGTCTTTTAAGCCGTTGATGATGGCACTGGTGAAACCCGCTGCGGTGAGATCTTTATGCCAACAAGGCGCCTGCTGTTGAATGTGTTCATATAACGCTTGTTGGCGTGGCGCACGACTTAAGCTTTCTATTATTTCCCTGTCGGCTTGCTGGTTGATGCGATACTGGATTTCGCAGCTGGGGTTAGTGTCTTGTCCTTTGCGCAATAACACAGGTAATAAGGTATGCAGGGTTTCACCTATGGGTTGGTGATAATACTGCTGCATCCACATACCCAGCTTATATATGTCTTGGCTGAGCACTGGGGTGTGATCGATTCGGGAAAGGATCGGTTTTAGCTTGTGGCCGGATTGCTGAGGTTCATCGCGAATATCCACAATAATGCCCACCAAGGTGCGCGGGCCAAAGGGGACGCTCACTCGCAATCCGCGCTGATATTGGCTCATGTCGCTGCCCGCCAGCGGTAAATAATCAAAGCTGCGGTTTAACGGGGCGGGTATGGCTACACTTAAATAAAATGGCGCCGACATGGCATCTCAACTGGTTTCAGGCACAAAGGGCCTCAGTGTAGCATGCCTCAGCGCCAGTGATAGCCATGGTTTGGGCCAAAAAACTCAATGCTGATAGGGACTTAAGGGAATTTGGAAAAAGTACATGCAAGGGGGGGGAGGTTTTGGTAATATGCGCCCTCCCTAGAGGTCTGTAAATTATCTAGTCCAGCGGTGCTTATTGAGGCTCAACGCTTACCAACTCTAGGAATGGTAAACGGCAGAGAATAAGTGGCGGCATAGGAAATGAGGTTATTATGAAACAAGGTATTCACCCAGAATACGACGTACTAGAAGCTTCTTGCTCTTGTGGTAACGTTGTTAAAACTCGCTCTACCAAGCCAGGTACCATGCACTTAGACGTATGTTCTGCATGTCACCCGTTCTACACTGGTAAGCAGAAAGTTCTTGATACTGGTGGTCGTATTGATCGCTTCAAGAAGCGTTTCGGTGGTCGTACTAAAGCTTAATTGCTTCGACTCCAAACGAGGAAGCTCGGACTTCCAGCAAAAAAGGCGCTCATTGAGCGCCTTTTTTGTTTGTATTTTTTGTCTCTATCTTGATGTAAGACAGGGTTCGCAGGGGTTTCGACAATAGTGTTGAAAAATTAGTCGTTTTAATTGCTGAATAAATACTCTATGGGGTATGACAAGCGTAATTTTTGCGTAATAATAGCCGGCCCATCGCTGGATGGTACGGCCTGGTTGGCCCCAGGTTGGTGAAAACTAACTAATGGAATTCGTCAGTAATGTCAGATTTTAAACAAGATGCTCTAGATTATCATGCGCTTCCTAAACCAGGGAAAATCAGCGTAGAGCTAACAAAACCTGCGGAAACTTCTCGCGACCTATCACTTGCTTATAGCCCAGGTGTGGCAGAGCCGGTCAAGGCCATCGCAGAAGATCCAGAAAATGCATATAAGTACACTGCCAAAGGTAACTTGGTCGCAGTAATTTCTGACGGTACTGCCATTCTAGGTCTAGGTAACTTAGGCCCATTGGCCTCTAAGCCAGTAATGGAAGGTAAATCTTTACTGTTTAAACGTTTCGCTGGCGTGGATTCAATTGATATCGAAGTAGAATCCGAAAGCCCACAAGCGTTCATCGACACCGTTCGTCGTATTGCCAATACTTTTGGTGGTATTAACCTAGAAGACATCAAAGCACCTGAGTGTTTTGAAATCGAACGTGTATTGATCGAACAATGCAATATTCCAGTTTTCCACGATGACCAACACGGTACTGCCATCGTAACGGTTGCTGGTATGTTGAACGCCCTTGAAATTCAAGGCAAAAAAATTGAAGAAGCTAGCATGGTTGTTTTAGGTGCTGGTGCAGCTGCGATTTCTTGCTCTAAGTTGTTAATCAGCGCAGGCATGAAACCAGAAAACATTTACATGCTTGACCGTAAAGGTGTAATTCACGCCGGTCGTGATGACTTAAACCAATACAAGGCTATGTTTGCAGTGGAAACTGACAAGCGTACGCTAGAAGATGCGATGGAAGGTGCGGATATCTTCTTGGGTCTATCTGGTCCTAACCTATTAGCACCTGAGCTATTAGCGAAAATGGCTCCAAACCCAATCGTGTTTGCGTGTTCTAACCCTGATCCTGAGATCAAGCCAGAATTGGCAATGGAAACTCGCAGCGACTTGATCATGTCGACTGGTCGTTCGGATTACCCGAACCAAGTAAACAACGTATTAGGTTTCCCATTCATTTTCCGTGGTGCGTTGGATGTTCGTTCAACTGCGATCAACGAAGAAATGAAACTAGCAGCGGCTTACGCCATTGCGAAGCTAGCGAAAGAGCCAGTTACTCAAGAAGTACTAACGGCTTACGGTTTGGATTCTCTAGAGTTCGGTCGTGACTACATCATCCCTAAGGCAACGGATTCTCGTTTATTAGGTGTGGTATCTAACGCAGTAGCGCAAGCGGCAATTGATTCAGGTGTGGCAACTTTACCACTACCTGCAAATTACCCGCTTAAATCCATCGCAGATATCTAATGCGAGGATGAGCTGACCTGTAGTAAACAGGTGAGTCAAAACCCAAATCATGAAAATGGTTTGGGTTTTTTTATGGGAAAAAAATGGCCCAAATACCCACAGAATTTCTGCTATAAATATGCTGCAATAGACCCATCCAATAAAAATAAATGGCGCCCCTCATGATATGGTTTAAACGTATTCTTTTTTCTTTAGTGGTTTTTGTTGGCTGTGTGTTTGTCATTGCCTATGCCACCTTGCCCAGCCTACCCGATCTCAATCCGTTATTGGCGAAAGCCCATGACTATGATGTAGAGGTTTTGCGCGACGAATGGGGCATTCCCCATGTATACGGTAAACAAGATAAAGATACGGCGTTTGGTTTAGGTTACGCGCAAAGTGAGGATGATTTTGCCACTTTGCAAACTGTGATATTGGCGACGCGTGGGACCTTGGCTGCGCAAATCGGAGCAAAGGCCGCGAAGACAGATTTCGTGGTGCAGTACATGGGCGTGTGGGATGTGGTTAATGAGCAATACGAATCGCAAGTGCCTGCGGATATTAAAATCATTGCGCAAGCGTACGCCGATGGCGTGAATGTGTATGCGGCAGAACATCCAGAAAAAGTAAGTCGTTATTTATTACCCGTTACCGCTAAAGATTTGATCGCAGGTTTTACCTTTAAAACCCCTATGTTTTACGGCTTTGATAAAGCATTGGGCGATTTGGTCAATCCAGAATTACCCCATGAATTAGCCAAGACGTCAGATGCGGCACTAACGGTTATCCCTTCACAAGATTTACCCATTGGCAGTCAGGGTATCGCTATTGCACCTTCACGTAGTGAAGATGGTTTAACCCATTTATTAGTGAACAGTCATCAGCCATTAACTGGGCCGGTTGCTTGGTATGAGGCTCGCTTGCACAGCGAAGAAGGTTGGAACATGGTGGGGTCTACTTTTCCCGGAGCCCCTGTGATCATTCATGGTCATAACCATGATTTGGGTTGGGCCAATACGGTAAATAAGCCGGATTTGGTGGATTTTTATAAAATTACCGTGAATCCAGAAAACGATAACGAATATTTATTGGATGGGGAGTGGCAAACCTTTGGGCATAAAACCGCGTCCATGTTGGTGACTCTATTCGGTCCAATTCGTTGGACGTTCACTAAAGACATTAAACTGACTCAACATGGTCCGGTGATGGAAACCGAACATGGTTTGTATGCGGCGCGTTGGGCGGGTATGAATGAAGTGCGCACATTAGAATTTATGTATCGCATGAATAAGGCCAGCAACCAATCCGAGTTTGAACGGGTATTGGCTATGAATGCCATGCCGAGTATCAACTATGTGTACGCAGATAAAGACGGCAACATTGCCCATTACTACAACGCGAAATTTCCCAATCGTATCGAAGGTTGGGAGTGGCAAAAGATTTTACCCGGTGATCGTTCGGAATTAATTTGGCAGGGGTATCGCGATGTATCCATGATGCCAAAAACGGAGAATCCAAAAACCGGTTTTGTATACAACGCCAATAATCCTCCGTTCATGTCCACGGATGGTGACGATGATGCCAAGCCAGAAGTTTTCCCTGCTTCAATGGGGATTGAAACCTTTGTGACTAATCGTGCACTACAGATTGAAGCGCTGGCTAAACAGCAAGAAAAAATATCGTTAGCCGAATTTAAACAAATGAAATTTGATAATGCTTACCACCCGTTGAGTCATCAAATTCAAACCTTGAATCATTGGCTGAGCCATGTGGATGCCAGTGAGTTTTCGCCGCAAGAGCTACAAGGTCTTAACGTGATAAAAGACTGGGATTTTCATACCAATAAAGCCAATACACATGCAGCGTTGGCGGTACTCACCATGGACCCCATTCAAAAAGCCAATGGTAATGATGTGGCCATGGATGTCATTACGCAGCACTATAAGCAAACCGTTGCAGCTTTGATGCAAACTCATGGAGCGCTAGAAGTGCCCTATGGCGATGTATTTCGACTCATTCATGGTGATAAGAATTTAGCCATTAGTGGCGCTCCGGATACGTTACGAGCTGTGTATGGCAAAGACTTAAACGCACAAGGGCAGGTCGAAAACAAAGCAGGTGATGGATTCATGATGTTTGTGAGTTGGGATAAAAACGGCTTGGTGTACAGTGAGGCCGCTCATCAATATGGCAGCGCCACCTTGGATACCACGTCTCCCCACTATAATGATCAAATGGAGATGTTTGTGGATGAAGAACTGCGACTGGTGCCCTTTGCCTTGCATGATTTAGCCGGCCAAGTATCTCGTCGATATCGTCCTGGTAAAGACATTGAGCAGGTGGTGGCGTACTGACGCCACCTTGATTAAGCCAGCAAACAGGCGTATAACTGCGCCACGTGTTATACGGTGCCAACGGCACCATCAGGGAATACGGTGCGCTATGAGGAATCTCAAGCAAATCCGTAACTGTACCCGCAACTGTGAAGGCCATTGGCCGAAGTCAGATACCTGAATAACCACTATTTACCGGGCGGGATTACCTGGAATGATCTCTCAAGCGTCGTCTAGTACGACCTTCTTTTGCGATCTGTGCATCCTGTCTTGATACCTTGGAAGCAGAGTCGTGTCCTATATTGATTTAAGCATCACTGTAATCCCATTGAGGCAACTATGCTGTTAACGGCAGCGTTAAGCGTGTTGGCCATGATACTGGATTCTCTACTGGGAGAAGCTCGTCGCTTTCATCCTTTGGTAGGCTTTGGTCATTATGCTCAGTGGCTTAAACGAAAATGCTATCCAGCAAAAGATGCAACGCCAAGTCAGCTATTTTTTCGTGGTGTGTTGTGCTGGTGTTGCGCGGTTTTACCTTGGGTGGGGATAGCCATGGTTTGGATTGCTTTCGCACCCACTTGGTTGGTGTTGGGGTCATCCGTTGTGATTTTATATTTAGCCATAGGTGCGCGCAGTTTAGCGGAGCACGGGCTGAACGTGGCGCAACCCTTGTTGCAAGGCAATTTAGAACATGCCCGAGAACAGTTGTCGCGGATTGTCAGTCGCGACACTCAAATATTAACTCAAGAACAAGTTGCTACTGCTTCGGTGGAAACCGTGATTGAGAATACTCATGATGCGGTGATTGCGCCATTAGTGTGGTTTGTGATTGCAGGTTTGCCTGGCGTGGTGTTGCTTCGATTATCAAATACGTTAGATGCCATGTGGGGATACAAGAATACCGAGTTTCTATACTTTGGTCGCTGCGCCGCACGGGTGGATGATGTTTTGGGCTGGCTCAGTGCGCGAGTGACCGTTGTGCTGTTCAGTTGCATTAAGTTGCGGGCACTGAAGCAAGCCATGGTATTGGGACGGCAATGGTATAGCCCAAATGCCGGGCCGGTTATGGCAGCCGGTGGAGCAGTTTTGCATGTAAATCTTGGTGGGGATGCCATCTATCATGGTGAAAAAAAATCTCGCCCGTGTTTAAGTGAAGGAGTGCCTGCAAATGTGAGACATATACAGCAGGCCATACGCATTATGTACGTCAGCGCGTATCTTTGGTTGGCGCTAATCGGATTAGTAGGGGCCACTGCATGGCTTTATTAGAAGCACAACATCTCACTTGGCGGGTGAATGATTTGGCCATTGTTGATGATGTAAGCTTTCACATAGAAAAAGGACAGTTTGTTGGATTAATCGGCCCAAATGGAGCGGGTAAATCTAGCTTAATGCGTTGCTTGTATCGCGTGAATGAACCTGATGCGGGCAAGGTATTGTTTGCGGATGAAGATGTGTGGCAGTTATCGGCGAAAGCAAATGCAAAAAATATGTCTGTGATTCTGCAAGAACATAGTGATCATTTGGGGCTAACGGTGTGGGATGTCGTGTCCCAAGGATTGACTCCCCATAAACAATTGTTCCAGTGGGATGATGCCAACGATCATGCATTGATGCACAAGGTCATGCAGCAGGTGGATGTGTTGGCGTTAAAGAAAAAATTATTTCAGCCATTATCCGGTGGTGAAAAACAACGAGTCATGTTGGCTCGTGCACTGGTGCAAAATACTGAGTTGCTCATTATGGATGAGCCGACCAATCATTTGGATGTGCATTATCAAACTGACATCATGGCAAAAGTTAAGTCGTTGAATAAAACCATCTTTGCGTCGTTCCATGATTTGAATTTAGCGGCGGCATTTTGTGATCATTTAATTGTGCTGGATCAAGGAAAGTTAGTGGCAAGTGGAACACCTCAAGCCGTACTCACACAAAATTTAATTGCCGATGTTTTTCGCACTCAAGCCATAGTGGATCACCACCCGATCAATGGCCATCCTCGTATTACGTATCACTATCATGACTAGAATTTTGTTTTATATCTGCGCCAGTTTGTTATTGATTTTATTTACCGTGATCAGTGCGGTGAGTTTTGGTGCTGCGAATATTTCCAGTGGTGATGTGCTATCGGTATTGAGTCAGGGTTTAGGTTTTGACAGCGATGTCAGTGAGATTAAACAACGCATCATTTTAGAGTTGCGCATTCCGCGCTTTATTTTAGCGTTTTTAACTGGGGCCGGTTTGTCGCTGGCAGGTGCCGTATTGCAAACAGTGACGCGAAACCCGCTGGCGGATCCATATTTATTTGGCATCGCTTCTGGCGCATCGTTTGGTGCGGTACTGGTAATAGCATCGATTTCGGCGGGCGTTACGGGAATGGCCATTGGCCAAATAGGTATAACGGCTGGTGCGTTTATTGGTGCTGCATTTTCTGTATTGATTGTGCTCACTCTATCAGGAAGACGCGTGCAAATTGAGCGTATGCTATTAGCCGGTGTGGCGGTGTCATTTATGTTTAGTGCCGGGACAAGCTTGGTGTTATACGCATCCGATCCTGATGTGTCGGCTTCATTATTGTTTTGGACATTGGGCAGTTTTACACGTGCAAATTGGGGGAATTTACTGTTACCCAGTTGTGTCATCATCGGCTGTTTAATTTTATTTATCGGCTATGCCCGTATTTTAAAAGCGGTATTAGCCGGTGACGAAACTGCACGCACTTTAGGCGTAAACGTCACTCGCTTACGTATGGGAATGCTATTGTTAAGTTCATTAATGACTGCCACGTTAGTGGCGAATACCGGTGGCATTGGATTTGTGGGATTGATGATTCCTCATATCGTCAGACGCATATTACACACGCGACAACAATATTTGCTGCTAGCCTGCACATTATTTGGCGGCATTTTCATGGTGTGGGTGGATGTCGTGGCACGTACCTTAGTGGAAAATAATGAATTGCCCATTGGTGTGATCACAGCGGCTATCGGTAGCGTGTTTTTCTTGATGGTCTTGCGCAAGCGTTCGTGGATAGACTGATGCTAAGTGCCAATCCATTCAGCATCATGCAGCATCCAGAACACGGTGGTCACTTACATGAGTATGCCGAGCATTATGGCATTCCACAGCATGCTTGGTTGGATGTGAGTACGGGGATTAACCCTAAGGGGTATTTGCCTACAAACATTCCCGATAATATCTGGACACAACTGCCACAAGAAAATGATGGCTTAGTTCTCGCCGCACAAAAATATTACGGCACAGATCAAGTACTCATGGTGCCAGGTTCCAGCTGGGCCATTCAAACATTACCGCAAATTCTGCAACAACAATCATTGGGTATTCAGCGGGTTTTATTACCTAAAGTGGGTTACGGTGAGCATAAAAAAGCTTGGCTGAAGCAGAAAGCAACTTTAGATTTTTATGATGATATTCCTACCGATGAGCAGCTCGTGTGGGCGGATGCCTGTGTGTTAATTAATCCAAATAACCCCACAACGCGACTGCTCGATCCGCAGTTGGTTGTGGGCATAGCCAAGGTTCTTGAGCGTCAACATGGATTGCTCATTGTGGACGAAGCCTTTATGGATGCTCAGCCCCATTGTAGCGTGGTGAGTCAGCTGCAAGAGAACATGATTGTATTACGCTCTTTGGGTAAATTTTTTGGACTTGCCGGCTTGCGTGTGGGTAGCGTCATGGCATCTCAATCAATATTACAGTCAGTACAAAATGCATTACCCCCGTGGGCCATCTCCAATGTATCGCGTTACGTGGCTAAGCAAGCGCTGTCAGATGTATATTGGATTGCTGCGAACAACTATTGGATTCAACAAAATATTCAGCGTTTAGTTAGTATCTGTGCGCAAGCATTTTGTCATGAGCGCTCACTGATCCGAGCATCAGATTTGTTTGTCACCGTTTGGTTTGATGAGGAAGGCGCAGCACAAGCTTGGCATCACCATTTATGCTGCCACGGTGTGTACTGTCGATTACTGGATGAAAACAATGGATTACGTTTTGGTTTATTGCAATATCCAGAAGATTGGCAACGATTACATAAAGTCATGTCCATGGTGCAATCCCAGCGAATGCTTTCAACGGTAACAACTCTGCATAACGAGTACGATTTAGAATGAATAAGTTGAGAATAAAGAATTGGGTCAAGGCGTTATTGGTAGTGTCCTTATTGTTTGGGCATTGCAGTTTCGGACAAGAAAAATCAGGTAAAGACATTAAGCGCATTATTGCATTAGCACCTCATGCGGTTGAGCTTTTGTATATGTTAGGTGCAGGGGATCGCATCATCGCCACAACGGAGTATGCAGATTATCCAGCTGCGGCTAATGATATTCCGCGTATCGGGGGTTATGCAGGGATTCAGCTAGAGCGCGTTTTAGAGTTAGAACCCGATCTGATTATTGCCTGGGAAGGAGGCAATAAAGAGCAGGATATTCAACAAATGCAGGCGCTAGGCTTGCCGCTTTATTTAAGTAAAACGAAAGATTTGGATGACATTCCCAAAGAGATGCTCGCTTTAGGAAAGTTGTTGGGGTTGAATGAAAACGGTAAGTCAGCTGCTAATGAATTCAATAATACGCTTAAGCAGTTACGCGCCAAATATCAAAGTAAGCAACCGATTAAAGTGTTTTATCAATTATGGAGTGAGCCTTTACGAGCCATGGCGGCGGGATCTTGGATTAACGAACTGATTACCAGTTGTGGTGGTGTAAATATTTTTAGTGACATGTCACTGGATTATCCTCAAGTGAGTATTGAAACGGTATTGGTGCAAAAGCCTGATGTCATCATTATTCCGTCTCATCATGGCAGTAAAATTGAAGCAGGAAAAAAGTGGAGCAGTTGGCCTGAGATTTCAGCGGTTAAGCACGATCAAATTTATTACATTAACGGCGATATATTACATCGTTTTTCAGGGCGCATTTTGCAAGGCATGCAAGCTGTATGTGACAGCTTAGAAAGTGCCCGTCAATTTAAAACTGAATAAGGAGGCTCCATGACAGACCAAGATCAAAAGCACAAAGCCAAGATGCAAAAGCAAAAAGAGAAAGTGGATGCAAGCATCGCCAAAGCGGACATTGAGCGTGGCGTGGTGATTGTATTAACCGGTAATGGCAAAGGCAAAAGCAGTTCGGGTTTTGGCATGGTTCTACGTGCATTAGGTTACGATCATAAAGTGGGTGTAGTGCAGTTCATCAAAGGCGCACAATTAAGCGGTGAGGAAATTTTCTTAAAAGAAAAGGCGCCGTTACTGCCTAACTTTGAATCAGAAGATTTTTATCAGATGGGTACAGGTTTCACATGGAATACTCAAGACAGAAGTGGCGATATTAGAGCGGCGGAAGAAACTTGGGCAGTAGCCGAAAAAATGCTGAAAGATGAAAAATACAACTTAGTTCTGCTAGATGAACTCACTTATATGATTGCCTATAAGTATTTAGATGAAGAGCGCATTCTCAACGCCATTAAAAATCGCCCAGTGGAGCAAAGCGTCATTGTAACAGGTCGTGGTGGCGGTTCGGCGTTGCAAGAGTTGGCGGATACAGTGGCGGAAGTGAAAGACGTCAAGCATGCATACAAATCCGGTATTAAAGCTCGTCTCGGTGTCGACTTTTAGAAGCTAGCTGCGTCGATAATACTGTCTCAGAAAGCTACTTCAAAATACTCATTGGCTGGAGCCAACTCCGTTTTTGAAGTAGCTTCCTTCCTTGTCTTATCTTTCCCGCTGACGCTTCTAACTGCCAATAAAGGACAAATCCTGAAAGATAGATTTCACATTTTCTAAGCTTTTTAATGACACGACTTTTTATATTTCTGCAAGCGCCAATAGTTATAAGGCCAAGGCGTTAAGAAGCCCATCAGCAATGCAATAGGGATCACCCACCAAGTTAATATTGCGCCACCAGTTAACAAGTAGTCTGTGGCGTTCATGGCAATTTCCATCGCCAGCATAGAAATAAAGCTCATGCCCAGTGCGGTTTTTAAGGCGCGTTTAAAGTCAAAGCCATCGCGCAATAAGATAATAGTTTCTAGCAAGATACTAGTTAGCAAGCCATTCACCATGGCCAATAACATAACGGTTAGCGTAGATAGTTCATGGGGTGTAAATTGAAAGTAGGCAATGGTGCCAAAGTCGCCGATGGCACAGCCGATTAAGCACCATTTTGTATTATGGGCACTTTTAATCCAGTTTGCTTTGTTTCGCCAAAATGCATTCATGATGTTCTCCTTTTACTGCACGGCAATCATAGGGCTATGCTAGCGCGAGACATGAATAAAGCAGTTATAGGATTATGGCGAGGTGTTACATAATTTATAGTTTATCTAGGCTTTGTCGTGGCGCATTGTTTTTTAGTGAGCGAAAGTAACTGGGTGTCATGCCGGTGACTTTTTTGAATTGGCCGCTCAAATGAGCTACGCTGCTAAAACCCAATTGATAGGCGATTTCGCTGAGAGACTCTTCATCGTAGACCAATAATTCTTTTACTTTTTCGATACGCTGCGCAATGAAAAACTGCTCGATGGTTTGCCCTTCCACGGCTGAAAAGATTTGGCTGAGGTGGGAGTAGTCCAGATGTAAATGCTCACTGATGCGCTTTGAAAGAGGCTGCTTGTCCTGGGTGTTTTGTTGAATGTTTTGAATGCATATGCGTTTGATGGATTCAATGATCTGGCTTTGTTTGTTATTTAAAATTTCAAAGCCGAGTGATTGTAATTCTTGGGTAAATGCAAGGTAACTTGGGGAGTTTATATTTAATGCTTCATTGCCAAAATCCACTTCGCCCAGTTGTACGTGACGATAGATAAACGCTTGATCCTGTAGTGCTTGCTCCACCGCCATGATGCAGCGCTGGCAAACCATATTCTTAATATGCAGTTTCATGGTATTTATTATTTAATGTGTAGAATATGAAAAATAAATATAGAACTGTTTTTTCTTTTTCTGATTAGTAGTAATAATGCTATTGAAAATAAAAAATTCATACTTCCACCTGATGATCCACCGCTAGCAGACCCCGAAGATATCTGATTGATATCAGATTCTGTCTGATTTGAGTTCTCCGCTTCATTGATGATTGGTATGTTTGCGGATTTATATTTTAATCCTGCTATGGGGTCACTGATAACTCCATTAGATGTTTCGAAGACAAATGGAAATGATTGGCTTTTCTTCCCGGTAATTGGAGACTGAATAGAAAAATGTAAGTGTGGGCCAGTTGAATAACCTGTATTACCTGATAGGCCAATAATATCACCGACTTTAATAAGATCTCCCGGAAGAACATAAGAGCCAAGATACTTTAAATGCACATAGGCAGCTATCGTACCATCGTCATGTTCGATCATGACTTTATTGGCCTTGTCTAAGTAATCTAAAGTAGTGCCCGACGTAGTATAATGGCTTATGACTTTTATTACTTTTCCGCTTCTGGCTGCAAGTATTTCTGTTCCAATGGGCATTGCGAAGTCAAGCGCATATTGATTGTGTTCAGTTACATGAGAAAATTCTCCATTGAAGGATTGTGTTAAAGTGAATTCGGTATCTTTCTTGAATGGAAGCTGGTAAGTATGAGAGTCATTATGAGATGAATTAAAGTCACCTGGTTGACTAAAATATTTAAAGGAGTAAGACCATGAAGATGTATTGCCAATAGCATACCTGGCAATAAGTTTCTCTGATTTTTTTTCTATAGTATCGGTACTTTTTTGTAAATATATTTTCTCAAGGTTATTAGCATGAAAATCTAAGTCTAAAGTGATTATCGTTAATGATTTATTAATGATATAAAGATCAATCGTAGTTTCACTTTCTTCTGTTCGATAACAAATATCAGGTTCAATTTTACAATTAGTTTTAATGTTAATTGGATTGCTATTGGCAAGGCTAGAGCAAATCAGGATCATTCCTAAAAATAAGAAATTTAGGCGTTTAGTTTTTATTGTATTAAAGTTCAAAGTAGTCCCTTATTTGATACTTAAATATATTGATATCATGCCAAATGCTTAGATGGTTTACTAGTGTAGATAAAAGTTCTTATTGAGTAAAAAAGCTGAATAAGTTAATGAGTAGAATTAAAAAACCGCAAGTGTTGCCACTTGCGGTTCTTAAATATGCTCCTGACGTCTGACCGCAGACGCCCGACTCAACGCATCTTAAAAAAGAATACGCGCGCGGATCGTACCTTCTACTTCTAGCACTTTCTCAAGCGCTAGTTCACCAGCAGAGGCTTCCACGTCAACCACTACGTAACCGATGTCGGCTGTGGTTTGTAGGAACTGACCTAATACGTTGATGTTGTTGTCTGCAAAGATGGTGTTGATTTTGTTCAACACGCCCGGCACGTTTTTGTGAATGTGCAGGATGCGGTGGAAGTCACCATGCTGTGGCAGAGACACTTGTGGGAAGTTAACTGCAGAAAGTGTCGCACCTGTATCAGAGTATGTAGCCAGCTTCTCGCCCACTTCTTTACCGATGTTCGCTTGCGCTTCTTGGGTTGAACCACCAATGTGTGGCGTTAGAATCACGTTATCTAAACCACGTAGTTCAGATACGAATTCATCATCATTGCCTTTAGGCTCTTTCGGGAATACGTCAACCGCTGCACCACCAATTTGACCACTCTTAAGCGCGTCAGCCAGTGCAGGAATGTCCACAACGGTACCACGGGCAGCGTTAATGAATAGTGCGCCTTTTTTCATTTTGGCAAACTCTTCAGCGCCCATCATGTTTTTGGTGTCGTTGGTTTCTGGTACGTGCAAAGTCACGATGTCAGACATGGCCAATAGCTCGTCCATGGTCTCAACTTGAGTTGCGTTACCTAGTGGCAGTTTGGTGATGGTGTCATAGAAGAACACCTTCATACCTAGGCCTTCTGCCAATACAGAAAGCTGAGAGCCGATGCTGCCGTAACCTACGATACCTAGGTTCTTACCACGGATTTCATAGCTGCCTTCAGCAGACTTAATCCAGCCACCACGGTGACATGCCGCGTTTTTCTCTGGGATGCCGCGTAGCATTAGGATGGCTTCGCCTAGTACTAATTCAGCTACAGAACGGGTGTTAGAGTAAGGGGCGTTGAATACTGGGATACCACGCTTAGCAGCAGCGTTTAGGTCAACCTGGTTTGTACCGATACAGAAGCAGCCCACACCGATTAGTTTTTCAGCCGCTTCGAACACGTCTTCGGTTAATTGGGTACGAGAGCGAATACCTACAAAGTGCGCGTCTTTGATTTTATCTTTTAGCGCATCGCCAGTTAGGGCGGTTTTTACGTATTCGATGTTGGTGTAACCCGCGGATTTTAGAGTATCCAAGGCCGTTTGGTGCACGCCTTCTAATAACAGAATGCGGATTTTGCTTTTATCTAAAGATGTATCTGTCATGGTACGAACCTTATTAACGGTAAAAACGGTTTTAGTCGTCAGGGCTGGTCTTAAGGGCGTTAGCAGCCTGCCAATCTGATGAAAATAAAACTTAACTCAAAATTTAGGCGCGTATGGTATCATAATCCCCTTTGAAAGAAGCCCCAGCAGCTCGGAAATGTATGCAACATCAGTTGCAAATGGCTCATATAGCCAGTCAAAGCTGCTCTTTATTGCTATTTTAGGGTATACACATGAGCCAAAACGCCGTAATCAGCCGTCTTCAAGCCATTCTAGGTGAAGATAAAGTTAAAACGGATGCCGACAGTCTAGAAACCTTTGGTAAAGACTGGACCAAGATCTACGCCCCAAAACCCCTAGCGATTACCTTTCCAAAATCCACAGAAGAAGTGGCTGAAATCGTAAAAGCCGCCAATGAGCTGGATTTTGCCATTGTGCCATCGGGCGGTCGTACCGGTTTAAGTGCGGGTGCGGTAGCGGCCAATGGTGAAGTGGTGGTGGCTCTGGATCGTATGAATAGCATTAGCGATTTCAACGCCATTGACCGCACAGTACGCTGTGGAGCCGGTGTGATTACCGAGCAGCTACAAGTGTTTGCGGAAGAAAACGACCTATATTACCCAGTGGATTTCGCCTCTGCGGGCTCTAGCCAAATCGGTGGCAACATCGGCACTAATGCTGGTGGTATCAAAGTCATCAAATACGGCATGACCCGTGATTGGGTTGCAGGCTTGAAAGTGGTTACCGGTAAAGGTGACATTTTAGAGCTGAACAAAGACCTTGTGAAAAACAATACCGGCTATGATCTGCGCCAATTGTTCATCGGCGGTGAAGGTACGTTGGGTATCGTGACTGAAGCCACCATGCGCTTAACCCGTACCCCTAAAAATCTAAACGTATTGGTATTAGGTGTGCCAGAATTTGAAGCCATTATGGACGTGCTACACGCTTACCAAGGCCGTATGGATTTAACCGCGTTTGAATTTTTCTCCCATAAAGCCATGAGCAAAGTTATCGCCCGTGGTGATGTACCTGCGCCGTTTGAAACCGAAGCGGAATACTATGCGTTAATCGAATTCGAAGCCTTAACGGATGCGGATATCGATGTGGCCATGGAGTTATTCGAGCATTGTGTGGAACAAGGCTGGGTATTAGACGGTGTTATTTCGCAAAGTGAAACCCAAGCGAAAAACCTATGGCGTTTACGTGAAGATATTTCAGAAACCATCGCCGAATGGACACCTTACAAAAATGACATCTCTGTTGTGGTATCTAAAGTGCCGCCTTTCCTTCGTGAAATTGAAGAAGTGGTTAACAAAGAATACCCAGACTTTGAAATCATTTGGTTCGGTCACATTGGTGACGGCAACTTGCACTTAAATATTTTGAAGCCTGATGCGTTAGCGAAAGAAGACTTCTTCGAGAAATGCGCCAAGGTAAGTACTTGGGTATTTGAAATTGTTGAAAAATACCAAGGTTCGGTTTCTGCGGAACACGGTGTGGGCATGACCAAAAAACCGTATTTGGAATACACCCGCAGCGCAGTAGAAATTGATTACATGCGCGCTATGAAGCAGGTATTTGATCCGAAGAATATTATGAACCCTGGTAAAGTTATCGACTTATAGCTACTGGTGTGCGATTACTTTGCCGACTTAGTTTTTTATATTAATTTTGGTTTGTCTAAACTCATAATTTAAAAAACTAAGTCGCCTCGTATTCGCTTCTTCTGTAATACGATAAGCAGGTGTCCTCTATCATGCAAAGCCCTTAATGGGCGCAGAGTATTTCAATATCGCATTTCATTGCTAATTCTTAAAACAAGCCTCAGCGAGCCCTTCATGTTTCAGCATCTAACCATCGAAAACCAAATCATTGATCTGCCGTTAGGCAAGGTCGTGTGTGTGGGGCGCAACTATGCGGAGCATGCAAAAGAGTTGGGTAATGAAGTACCGGATGCTCCAATTTTGTTTATTAAGCCTGCCACCTCGGTTGTACCATTAGTTCCGAATTTTTCGATTCCTCAAGACCAAGGCAGTGTGCATCACGAAGCCGAAATTGCGCTTTTAATCTCAAAAGAAGCAAAAAATATTTCTGCGGATAAAGCTTGGGATGTGGTCAGTCATATTACGGTAGCA
>JABXIK010000024.1 GCA_013373125.1 Gammaproteobacteria bacterium
AAATCACATGAATATGCTGCTTATCCAGCATCTTAATCAATTGAATCAACGGCAAACCAATCAAGGTATTCGGATCATTGCCTTCTAAACGCTCAAACAAGCTAATACCTAAACCTTCAGACTTGAAGCTACCCGCACAATTATAAGGCTCTTCTTTCTTTAAATAGTTTTCGATCTGCTGATCAGTGAGCTCACGGAAGTACACATAGAAGGGCTCAACGGTTTCTTGGTAGTGATTAGTGCCGGCATTGTAGACACATAAGCTGGTGTAAAAGGTCACGGTGCGGCCGCTGGCATTTTGCAATTGCTTTACTGCATTTTCATGATCGCCAGGTTTGCCAATGATTTCACCATCTAGGGTGGCACATTGGTCGGAGGCAATAATGATGGATTGAGGGTGGCGTTCCGCAATGGCTTGCGCCTTGGCTTTGGCTAGGCGAGCTACCATGTCTTTAGGGTGTTCATTTTTAAGCGGGGTTTCGTCGATATCAGGGCTGTCGCAGTCAAAGCTGAGATCGAGCTTTTCTAGCAGTGCTTTACGAAATGGGGAGCTGGAGCCTAATACTAATCGTGCCATGATATTTGCCAAATAAAGAGTTTGGCGTAAGTGTAAGGGATTTTGGGCAAAAAAAAACAGGCCCGAGGGCCTGTTTTAAGTAACTTGGGATAAATTACTTGGCGAAGTTTTCGTTCGCGAAATCCCAGTTTACTAGCGCCCAGAAACCTTTTAGGTAGTCAGGACGTACATTGCGGTAGTCAATGTAGTAAGCGTGTTCCCATAGATCCACAGTGATCAATGGAGTAACGCCATCTTCAGTGATTGGAGTAGCAGCGTTAGACGTGTTAACGATGTCTAAAGAACCGTCCGCTTTTTTCACTAACCAAGTCCAGCTAGAACCGAAGTTGTTTACAGCCATATCGTTGAATTTAGCTTGGAACTCTTCGAAAGAACCGAAAGCAGCATTGATAGCGTCTGCTACAGCACCAGTTGGCGCACCGCCGCCATTAGGGCTTAGGCTGTTCCAGTAGAAAGTGTGGTTCCAGATTTGAGCTGCGTTGTTGAAAATACCACCAGTAGAAGTTTTGATGATTTCTTCTAGGGATTTGCTGGCCAGATCAGTACCTTCAACAAGACCGTTTAGCTTGGTCACGTAAGTGTTGTGGTGTTTGCCGTGGTGAAAATCTAGGGTTTCAGCAGAAATGTGTGGCTCTAGAGCATCTTTTGCATAAGGTAGTGCTGGTAATTCGAATGCCATGTTGGGCTCCCGTTATTTTGGTATGGACTCTCACATCAATACTTGTACTACAAGTACCTAGGAATAGGTGCCTGAATGATAGCACTAGAATTCATGGCTTTCTATTGATCCTAGCGGATAATGACTATTTGCCTGTGATGAGATTAACCAATTTAACCCCTGTGACTTGCCAAAAAATAACCAGATGCCACAATAGCAAAACTTTCGAATTATGCATGAATCCCTATGAATAAAGATAAAGAGCCAGAACAACTCGCTTCTATCGCGTTGAGTAGAGAAGAAATCGCCAGTCGTCAAAGGGTAACGGGTAAACCTCGTATGCCTGTTACAAGTGCCAGTACTGGAGCACCAAAAGTGTTATGGGCATTAACGATCTTTTCCCTGATTTTTTGTGTGGCTTTATTGGTGCAGCTTTATCAGGTGAAGAGTCAGTCGGATTTACAACTGCAAGCATTAACTATTTTACAGCAGAAACTAACGTCAACAGATGAGCAAGCTAACTTATCTGTGGATGCGGTTAAGATTTTGTTGAAAGAGCAAGATCATGAAATTCGTAAGCTTTGGGATTTAGCCAATAAGCGCAACAAAGTCGATATTGAAAAAAATAAAGATCGATTGAATGAGCAAAGTAAGCTTGTGACTAAGTTGGACGGTAAAATGGATTTACTGAATAAAGATCTTGTGCAAATTGAAAAATCAACGTCAAAACAAATCAAAGATGGCGTTAAGAAATTAGCGGATGATGTGGAGCAAGGAAAGGTCACCATTGGCTTGTTGGAAAATAAAGTGGATAGTGCGCTGGCAGGCATCCCTAAAAACTTAAAGAAAACCTTGGATGAACAGGACAAAGGTATCAAAGCAATGGATGCAACTCGCTTACAATTAATGCGCCGTATTCAAAGCCTTGAAAAAGAATTGAAAGCTTTGCAGTCTGCTTCTGCCCCGGCAACAGCTCAGCCGTAAGTGAATTATTTTGATAAAAAGCCCGTAAGGGCTTTTTTTATGGATGAAAAAAACCATGCAAACAATTGAAGACGCCTTACAAGAACCGCTTTTCAGCAATATAGAAGAGCTCGGTGTGCATTTACTGCGCAATAATCAAGCTTTGGATTTAAATACTGCGGTTGAACTCGGTTTAAGATGCGCGAATTTGTCACAGGCTTTTGCATTAGCTTATCGCTGTGCCTTGCAAACACTACTGCCATCATTAGATAAAACTCATTGGGCGGCCATGTGTGTGACTGAATCTCAAGGAAACCATCCAAAGCAGTTGCAAACCTATTTGGATGATAATCAACAGGTGTTTGGCCATAAGAGTTTTGTCACCATGGCTGGCTTGGCTGAGCAATTGATTTTAATTGTGAAGCAAGGAGATAACCCGGAGCGTCCTGAGCTAAAAGCAATGAAGGTATTAACGCAACAGGCCAACGTAAAAGTGACTAAGATGCCGGCTATGAAAATGTTGCAGGACGTTCCTCATGGGACAATTGAATTGAGCGGTGCGGTAGGCGAGATATTAGAAGGTGATGGCCATGCAGATTTCAGCAAACCTTTTCGTACATTAGAGGATGCACATGTATTAGTCGCATGCAGTGCTATGATCATGCGACAAGCAAAAGAGGCCGCATTGCCAAGTGATATCATGCAAAAAGCCTTAGGGGTCATAGCGATTGTAAAAGGAATGAGTGCAATGACTTATCCGTGGCAACATTTGCAATTGGCTGAAGCCTTTGAGTTATTTGAGGCATTATGTAATAAATTTGAGGAAGTTTTGTCTGCGTGCTCGCAAGAATTTTCTCAGCAATGGCTGCTGGATAAAGCCTTGTTTAAGATTGCTGGCAAAGCGCGCTTGGCTCGTGCAGAAAAAGCCAAGCAGGCCATTGCGGAGATTATGGCCTAGGGGTTGAAACCAGAGTGCCTTGATTGACGATGCCTTCGCTTGAGTGTTGGCCATAAATAGAATGGTAATGGCTGCTCACAGGGATTACATTTTGAATGGGGATCGATGCTGTATTGGTTTGCTCTGGTGAGTTCTGCTCGTTTGGGAGTTGATTAGGGTTTTCAATACTCTGTTCGCCTGGTAATAAGCTTACGGCCTTGCCTTGCATTTCCAAGCGAGTGTCATCCATTTCATCTAAATCCAGTCGATTCATTTCAATACTCTGTGCCGTGGTGCGTTTGTAGCGATAAGTACTGCTGTAATCGTAATGATGAGGTCTTTCTTTTGCTTGGTTGACCGCATCAATTAAATCGTCGGCGTAATAATTATCCATCGGCTCGACAGCCAAGCTGATGGAAGATTGCGCGATTAAAATAAATAATAACTTCTTCATATATCTATTCTTATTGTTCAGGGTCTAGGCGTACTGGTAATGGTTCCGCTGGTCACCATACCACGTGTTGTGACGGAATCACCACGAGGGAATGTGTGAGAAATTTCTGGCACAAACTTTACAGAATTTTGCGTTGGCGTTTGTTGTGATTGCAACGGAGTCAGCGTATTTGATTCTTGTTTTGTGAGTTCTAAGTTTTGCTGCAAGGTTTGGGTCTGTTCTTCATCTGGGACGGCGTCCGGTGTTTTTACCTTGCCAGCAGCAGTGGGCTGCAACGCACCTTCTAAGCGTTCTTTTTCTAAAGCATCACTGGTGAGCTTGGGTAGATCAAAAGACTGTGAAGTGGTTCGATTGTACCAGTAGCGATTAGAATAATTCACTTTGCGATCATTTTGCTTGGCTTCCAAAATGGCCGCATTGATATCGTTACCGTAATAATCTTCACCCATGCGAATGGATTCTTCGGCGAGGGCATAAGATAGTAGTGTGATGGGGGCAAGTACTAAAAGAATCTTGCCGCTTTTTTTTAAATACCGTTCCATGATGAGAAATCCAGCAGCACTTATTTTTTGTTATTTTTTGTAATTATGTCATCATACCGGAATATTTAAAGCGTGTTACCTCTTGATGATGAAGAGGCGCATTGAGTCTAAAGATGATAAAAATAATAATAAGTTTTTTCGCAACATTCGTACTAATTAATCTTTCCGGTTGTTTGCATATTTACCAATCCCTTGGTCATAACTTTGGGGCTTATATTTCCACCGTTTCGGGTAAGGAATACAGCCAGGTTGCGAATCGCTGGGATTACGAACACAAAGCTTTATTGTATGTGTACCGACCTAATAGTGAGTGGGCTGCCGATGAGATCGAAGCACCGAGTTTCTATTTGGACGGGGAGCGTGTATTTAACATCCGCGCCAATGGCTATACGTGGTTTGAGCTAGAACCTGGTGAATATGAAGTGGTAATGCGTCGCCCGCTCATGGGTTTAGAGGGCATTGCGACTGAGAGCTTTGAATTTGATTTAAAGCGTATTGCTCAAATGAACTTGGCGGTAGAAGCGGATAAGGTGTATTTCTTGCGTTACAGTGAGATTGACCCGCCACAGCTTGAGCATCAAACCTTAAAAGAAGATATGCCTGTTGGGGATGGCCCTTTGATGTTGGTCTCCACCGAGCTTGCGCATAATGAATTACCGGTTACACGCATGCTGCCTGAAGGCGGGCGCTTTATTGAATCCAAGGGGCCTCTTAGTGAAGACGAATTGGAAGAAGTGTTCGACAGCCGTGTGATCGACCTGAGTGAAAATGAGCAGGAAGAAGACTCCAACACCATGAAGTGGTGGTGGTAGCTTTCTGCTGATCGTATATTGGTTTCAACTATAGCCAATATTGCTAGGTTTTATGCGCCTTAAGCCCTGTCTCGTGCTACAATCCCTCCACTTAATAACTATTTCATGAAGATTGAGAGAGCTCCCATGACTGTGATCAAGCAAGAAGATCTGATCCAGAGTATTGCTGATGCCCTTCAGTATATTTCTTATTACCACCCCCTAGATTTCATTAAGGCTATGGAAGAAGCCTACGAAAAAGAAGAAAGCCAAGGGGCGAAAGACGCGATTGCGCAAATTCTAATCAACTCTCGTATGTGTGCCACTGGCCACCGTCCAATTTGCCAAGATACCGGTATTGTTACTGTGTTTTTGACCATCGGCATGGACGTGCGCTTTGAAGACGCCACCATGGGTGTTGAAGATATGGCTAACGAAGGTGTGCGTCGTGCTTATCTTCATCCAGATAACGTTTTACGTGCTTCTGTATTGGCTGACCCAGATGGCAAGCGTCAAAACACCAAAGACAATACGCCAGCGGTTATCCACACTAAACTAGTACCGGGTAACACGGTTGATGTACACGTTGCGGCTAAAGGCGGTGGCTCTGAAGCGAAGTCTAAGTTTGCCATGTTAAATCCATCGGATTCAGTCGTGGATTGGGTACTTGAGCAAATTCCTAAAATGGGTGCCGGTTGGTGTCCACCAGGTATGCTAGGCATAGGTATTGGTGGCACGGCTGAAAAAGCCATGCAAATCGCGAAAGAAGCTTTGTTAGAGCCAATCAACATCAAAGAGCTACAAGCACGCGGTGCACAGACTCGTGCAGAAGAATTACGTTTAGAGCTTTACGAAAAAGTAAACAAGTTAGGTATTGGTGCTCAAGGTCTTGGTGGTTTAACGACGGTTCTCGACATCAAAGTAGCGGATTACCCAACTCATGCGGCTAATAAGCCGGTTGCCATCATTCCAAACTGTGCTGCTACGCGTCATGCGCATTTTGAGTTAGACGGTTCTGGCCCTGCGCGTCTTGAGCCTCCTAAATTAGAAGATTGGCCTGAAATTTCATGGGAGGTGGGCGATAGCGTTCGCCGTGTGGATTTAAACACAGTTACCCGTGAAGACATGAAAGAGTGGAAGCCAGGTGAAACCTTACTATTGAATGGTAAGATGCTAACCGGTCGTGATGCGGCCCATAAGCGCATGGTGGACATGATTGAGAAAGGCGAAGAATTGCCTGTGGATCTTAAAAACCGTTTCATCTACTACGTGGGACCTGTTGATCCTGTGCGTGATGAAGTTGTGGGCCCAGCTGGTCCAACCACTGCAACACGTATGGATAAATTCACCCGTACCGTTTTAGAAAAAACCGGCCTAATGGGTATGATTGGTAAAGCGGAACGTGGCCAAATAGCCATTGATGCGATTAAAGATAATCAAGCATCTTACTTAATGGCTGTTGGTGGTGCGGCATACCTTGTATCGCAAGCCATTAAAGACGCTAAAGTGGTTGGCTTTGATGATTTAGGTATGGAAGCGATCTACGAATTTGACGTAGTTGATATGCCTGTTACCGTTGCCGTTGACACTCAAGGAACGTCTGTTCACAGAACGGGCCCGCAAGAGTGGTATGCTAAAATCAATGCAACAGAAGTGAACTAATTTCTGCTTGTATGAAATGGAAAAGGGGCTTCGGCCCCTTTTTTTATGGTTTAACCGCTTGGAGAGAAATAGCATGTTATCCAAAGAGACGTGCGAAGCGTGTCGAGCCGATGCGCCGCAAGTGACAGATAAAGAGCTGGCGGCTTATATGGCGCAAATACCTGAATGGTCTGGTATCAGTGAGGCGGGAATTTTAAAGTTACGCCGCAGCTTTAAATTTTCTGACTATGTAAGTGCGCTTAGCTTTACCAATAAAGTGGCGCAATTGGCAGAAGCGGTGAATCATCATCCGGATATATTACTGGAGTGGGGTAAGGTCACCGTTACGTGGTGGAGTCATAAAATAAAAGGGTTGCATAAAAATGATTTTATTATGGCGGCGAAAACGGACGAATTACAGGACTAGACTAATCGGTTTATTTATCCAAGCGTAAGCTGTTTACCCTTAATACTCGGCCGTCACAGCCATCTGTCCATACAGAAAGTGTCATTCGGGATTTTAGCGCTTCTAATGCCAGCATAAAGCGTCGTTGAGCCACGGTATCAAATTCACTGTACACTCGATACACGTTTGATGGCTTGCCTCCGCAATTATGAATCTTATTGCTGGAGTGAATATCAAACGGCGCTTCTTCGTCATCCTCTCTTTGCTCTAAACTACTCACGATTAACCCTGTCACTTGCTCGCTGGCATAAACGTTCATGACGCCTAGAAAGGTTAACAAAATAAAAATTCGTAAATGCATAAAATCCAATCTGTCATTCGATATCCCTTAATTGTAGACATCGGCCAGCACTTATTTTTCTAAAGCTTCTCTGCCGAAAACATAGCGAGTTTAAATGCTTGGTCTATGCTTTGTAATTGAGTGTATGGCGAAAATGGATGATGCCAAGGATGAAGCAGGACAACGAGCTTTACTCGGTCAAATATGTAATTTTATCGGCGCTTTTTTTTGTTATAGGCGCCATATTCTCGGCATATTCCTTTTCTGAAACCCGCGTCGTGACCTCTGATGTTCCAGGCTTTGGGTTGCCTCCTACCATGTACGCTGGCTTTTCCCGTTTATTGGATGATGAAAGCATTCTGGTGCCAGAAGAACTTTTGGATGTGGATAAAGACATTAAGCGCATCGCATTTTATTTCAATGGTGATCGCTTGCACCGCAAGATTCCAAAACAAGTTCACCTCATGATCGAAAACAAACTACTGGGCAAGTTTATGGGCTTGGGCCGGTTTGAAGTGATCGACTGCGTCGAGTGCAGAACCACGCGTGTGAATTTTGAAGATGCACGCATGACCATTAGTCAGTCTGTGCAAAATAATCAGGACTTACGTGACTTATCCAAAGATGTAAGAGCAGATGCCTTTTTATTGTGGAGTGCCAGTGTTCACGAAGACAAATTCACCATTAATTTACGCTTAGTTGGTGCAAAGAGTAATGAGCTGTTATGGATAAAAGAATACGCCAAGAAAACCACCCGCGAACAAGAGGAGTTAGAGTTCGAAAGCATTGAAATGGAAATGGTCATTAGCTCTTGGGGGTTATCGGCCGAACGTGATGGAGTGGGTGCCACAGAGGATGCCACTTTAAGCGGGGTCACCAGTTTTGGGTTGAGACGTCGTGAGTACACCACGCTAAATAAAGATGTGGAATACAGCTTAGGCGTTGAATATTTCACCAATCTTTCCAGTCAAGATGAATTCAATGTTAGCGGTTTTAATTTAGAAGGTCGCATCTTCGTCAACATATCTGCACTCAAAGACTATGTGAATACCAAAGCCTATGTGGGGATTGGCCAAGCCTTTTTCAGTGGCAGTTACGGATTGATGATGAAGTTTGGTTTGGAATTTCCATTTGTGACCAATGGTTTCATGGCGATTGGCGCTGTGTATTTAGCCAAAGAAGAAGTGGAATGGGATGCCGACGCCGATTATGAGGATAGCTCAGAATTTGGTGGTGCGGGTTTGGACTTAACTCTGGGTTACCGGTTCTGAGGAATAAAATATGAAAGTCATTTTATTGCTATTGATGTTGAACTGGTTGGCGGGCTGCTCATTAGAGCAATTCGCAGTGGAGAAAGATCCATTTCAAGCGCAACAACCTTCGCAAGAAGTGGTGGAAGGCTCTGACGTAGATAGTGCTGAATACGCAAAGAAGAATCATGGCTTGGTGAACATTCACCGTCATGGACCTGGCTATGATGTGATGATGATGCTAAATGCCGGTGAAAGCGACATCATTTTCAGCATGGATCTACCCGTCGGTGGCGAAACTTACATGCCTGAAATTGCAGAGCAAATGCAAGATAAGCGTGAGCGTGAAAAAGGTAAAAAACCGGACACCATCGAAGAAGAAAAAGAATTCTTCAATGAAAAAGCGTTATCGCTGTTTTCGGATGCCACAAAGCATATGTTAAGTGCACAGGCATTGTTTTATCGCAAATCGTATTGGAAGGCGTTAGAAGAAACCAATAAAGCCATGTCATTGGTGCCGTCCTCGGCACAAGCCCATGCCTTAAAAGGCAGTATTTATTACAAGATGGGACGTAAGAAAGACGCCAAGGTCTCATGGCAGCAAGCATTAAAGCTCGACCCCTCTTTGACGGAAGTTAAAGAGAGTTTGAAACTCGTGCAGTAAGGGGTAACTATGTTGAAACTGCATTTTGTAATGGGTATTGCATTGCTGGGATTGATGAATCTTTCCTTTGCGGCGAATACACCGGTTGAAGTGAAGACCAAAACGGATGATCTTGAAGAGATACAATTAAAGTCTCGGCTTGAAGACAGTCTTGCCCGTGATATTCAATCTTATTTAGGGCATAACCGTTTTATTGTGAACGTGAATGTGAAGCTTGAGAAAATTCGTCAGGTTATCAAGAAAAAATCGCCTGCCGTTGAAAGTAAAGCGAAAACCTATCAACCCACTTTCTTACCTAAATTGTCGTTCCCTAAGACGGCAGAAGAAACAAGCGAGAATGATGTAGAAAGCTTGCCCGGCCTGCCGTTTGTGGATATTCCTAGCGATAAAGAAAAAGATGCCGAGCTGCAGTTTATGCGTGAACAGATCGAGCGTCTTCAGCAAGAACAAAGGCAACCTCGCTGGCAAAATGGTGGGGATGAAAATGGTGAAAACGGTAATGGTGGTACAGAAGAAACCGTCGGCGTATTTAATCGTATTGCTAAGTTAATGGTGACGCTTGCCGTCGAAGAGAGTATTAAACCTGAGCAAGAGTTATTTTTAAGAAACTTGGTGTATCAAAAGGCGGCTCTTAATGATTTAAGAGGCGACGAGCTTAAGATTATTAAAACTCAATTCTCTTCTTTGCCAATATCTGAAGAAGATAAAGAAAAAATGGCATCGCCATTCTTAGATGAGCAAGCACCAGCGCAAAGTTGGATGGATGAAAACTTTAATGCCTTGCTATTAGGGTTATTGAGTTTACTTGCGCTGTTATTGATTAGTTTAATCATTTTGTCTTTGCGTAAGAAACAACCCCCGAAAGAAGATTCCAATATTGCAGCCCCTTTAAAATCTGAAGCGCCATCGGAATCGTTTAGCTTAAACGAGCCACAAGAACCGGATAATAAACAAATTTTGCAAAAAACAAGGCAAGAGATTATTTCCTTGGGTCTGGGGCAGCCCCAACATGTGCAAGGTACGATGGATCAGTTATTAGCCCAGGAAGAAAAGATTCCAATGGCGGCCTCTATTTATAAAGTATTAGGTCGCAGCTTATTTCGTTCCATTTTTCCGAATGTAGAGCAATTACAATTGCAAAGCATAATGGCGCATTTAGCGGATCAGCCACCGGATGAGGATCAACAGTTTCAAGATACCCAAGACTTTTATCAGTTGTTACAAAAAGTGGTACAAGAAACCCCAGAGGTGAAAAGTCATCCTTTTGAGTTTTTGGGTAAATTAAATGACGCACAAGTGCTGTATTTAATTCAGCATGAAGAAGCGCGCATCCAAGCATTAGTGACCAGTCAATTATCAGCTCAACAAGCGGCACGTGTTTTAAATCGTATACCAGAGCAGCGCCAGGCACAGGTCATTGCTGAGCTTGGGCAATTTGAAACGTTCCCATTGGATACATTTAAAGATGTGGCAGATCGTTTAGCCAAGGCCGCGCAAAAAGTACCAAGCTTTGAAAACGTAAACGCAGATGGTTTGCATATGTTGATGAACATGTTGGATAACATGAATCAATCAGAAGAAAGTAAAGTACTTAAACGCTTAAAACAAGACAAACCGGATACGTTTTATAAGTTGCGCCAACAGTATTTTACGTTTGCCGATGTGGCTAAGACTCCGCGTCAAATATTGAGTAATGCTTTACGTGAAGTGGAGCGAAGTTGTATTGGTCGTGCCATTTGTGGCACGCCAGATGAATTTAAAATCCATGTATTGTCATCCTTAACGCCAAAACTCAAAGCGCTAGCAAGAGAAGATTTGAAACGTTACGAAGGTCGTATCGGAGCGAAAGATATTGAACCTGCGAGAAAAGCCATTGTGCATAAACTGCGCGAATACATTAATACTGGCAAATTTTCTATGGATCAGTTGCAAAGTCAAAAGCAGGCTGAGTCATGATTAGTTTTAGTACACTGTTCGGTATTACAGCCGGTATTGCATTATTTATAGCTGCAATCATCAGTAGTACTGATAACTATATGATGTTTATCAGTCTGGCCAGCGCCATGATGGTAGTAGGCAGTACTTTTGCCGCATCATTAATCAGTTTTAGTTTTATGGAAGTGATGCATGCCATAAAGGCCATGTTTCAAACATTAGCAGCAGGGCGAACCTCTCAAGGACATTTACGTGACCTTGTACAACGCTTTGTTGAATTTAGTCGTATTTATCGTGATGGAGGTATATCTGCGTTAGAGGATTGCCTTACAAAAAAAGAAAAAAAAGATGAATTTTTATCTTTAGGTCTAGAGCTGATGGGCTCGGGTTATAAACAAGGCGATATACGAATCATTATGGGGGATGCCATGGATAGCCATTGGCAACGTCAATCTTTAGAAGGCAAAATTTTAAACACCATGGGGGTGTACGCTCCTGGTTTTGGCATGGTGGGTACCATTGTCGGTTTGATCATCATGTTAGATAACATGGGCGATGACATGGCGAATTTAGGCAAGGGTTTAGCATTAGCGTTAATTACGACTTTGTACGGTGTGTTGTTGGCGAACTTGCTATTTAAGCCAACAGCCGCGCAAGTGACCGAAAAACAGGAGCAAGAGTATTTTCGTAATCAATTAATCACAGATGGATTTGTCTTACTGGCCGAGAAAAAGGACGCGTTGGTGATACAGGATCGTCTGAATGCTTATATCAAACCCAGTAAACGATTCACTATAGTGGAAGCCGATGAGTGATAAGGCATACAAACGCGGATTAAGGCGCCGCCGTGCCACGTTTGATGCAGACGGGGAAGGCTGGATTGTCACCTATGCGGACGCCATTACCTTGCTTTTGGCGTTCTTTGTGATGATTCTGTCGGTATCGGATTTAAATCAAGGCAAGATCGAGGCCTTAAAAGAAGGCCTTGCCAGTATTATCTCTGGTAAAGAAGCCGTTACTCCGTTTAATGACATCAAGAAAGAGCTCAACAACATCATTGATGAACACAATATGCAGGACAATGTGAGTGTGGACATTGATATGAAAGGGGTGAGAGTCGAGTTTTCTAATTTCTCTTTGTATGAATCCGGCAGCGCTGCTATTAAGCCTGAAGCCCTGCCTGTGCTAGCTGAAGTGACCAAGGTGATCAAGGAAACCACAGGTAAAACCTATTTAGTGGAAATTGAAGGGCACACGGATGATGTCCCCATAAGCACGGCACGCTTTCCCTCCAATTGGGAGCTGAGTGCTTCACGTGCTAGTAATGTGGTGAAGTACCTTATGGGCAAGGGGGTTGATAAATCCCAACTTAAGGCTTCTGGTTATGCAGATTCTCGTCCCAAGACTAAACTGGAAGCAGGGCAAAGCTATACAGAGGAAGATAGGGCCACTAATCGCCGCGTGGTGATTTATGTGCGCCGCTATTAAATCTCGGCTTTTATGAGTTGGTTTTGTAAAAATATGTGTATCTGCCTGAATATGGGGCATTCTTAATTTACCCAAGGCCCTCGCTCTGGTAAACTGCAACGCCATCTCGTTACGCACAAATCCAACTTCTTTTTCGGATTCACCTATATATGTCGACTCGTTTTATATTCGTCACAGGTGGTGTTGTGTCCTCATTGGGCAAAGGCATCGCTTCCGCTTCTCTTGGAGCCATCCTAGAGGCTCGGGGACTCAAAGTTACCATGCTCAAGTTGGATCCCTACATCAACGTAGATCCAGGCACCATGAGCCCATTTCAGCACGGTGAGGTTTTTGTAACCGAAGATGGCGCCGAAACGGATTTGGACCTTGGCCATTATGAGCGTTTTATCCGCACCACCATGGGTCGTCGTAATAACTTCACTACTGGTCGTATTTATCAAGACGTGCTTGCTAAAGAGCGTCGTGGTGACTACCTAGGCGGTACCGTACAGGTGATTCCGCATATCACAGACGAAATCAAGCGTCGTGTATATGAAGGTGCCGAAGGGGCAGACGTTGCCCTTGTGGAAATTGGCGGCACCGTAGGTGACATTGAATCCCTACCGTTCTTAGAAGCTGTGCGTCAGTTAAAAGTAGAATTAGGCAGTAAGCGTGCACTTTCTATGCATCTAACCCTAGTCCCTTACATTGCCACTGCGGGTGAAACCAAAACTAAGCCAACTCAGCACAGTGTTAAAGAGTTACGCTCAATTGGCTTGCAACCAGACATCTTGGTATGTCGCTCTGATCACCGTATCGATTCAAGTTCTCTGCGTAAAATTGCATTGTTTACCAACGTTGAAGAACGTGCAGTTGTGCCACTAGAAGATGCCGATACCATTTACCGTATTCCTGAGCTACTACGTCAAACCGGCTTAGATGAGTACGTGGTTGAGAAATTTGGCTTAGAGTGCGATCCCGCGGATCTAAGCGAATGGGATCAAGTGGTGGATGCCAAACTGAACCCAGAAAAAGAAGTCAACATCGCCATGGTTGGTAAATACATGGAGTTGTTGGATGCGTATAAATCCTTGATTGAAGCCGTAGATCACGCTGGTCTTAAGAATCATACCAAGGTGAACATCGAGTACATCGATTCTGAAATCATTGAGCGCGATGGTTGTTCAATCCTTGAAGGCAAAGACGCCATCTTGGTTCCAGGCGGTTTTGGTAACCGTGGTGTGGAAGGCAAAATCCGCACGGTTCAATACGCCCGTGAAAACAAAATTCCTTACTTAGGTATTTGCTTAGGTATGCAAAGTGCGGTGATCGAATTTGCCCGTAACGTATGTGGTTTAACCGATGCACACAGCACGGAATTCGCACCAAATACCACGAATCCTGTAGTTGGTCTGATCACCGAATGGACTACAGCGGAAGGCGAAACTGAAGTACGTACCGAAGACAGTGATCTAGGCGGCACCATGCGCTTAGGTGGTCAAGAATGTCGTTTAGAGTCGGACTCTCTTTCTGCGAACGCTTATGGCAAAGACGTGATTGTAGAACGTCACCGTCACCGTTATGAAGTGAACAATAACTACCTAGAAACCTTAGAGAAAAACGGTTTACGTATCGCGGGTCGTTCAATGGACGGCACTCTGGTTGAGGTAGTTGAAGTGGTGGATCACCCTTGGTTTGTAGCCTGTCAGTTCCACCCAGAATTTACCTCGACGCCACGTGATGGCCACGGTTTATTCTCAGCATTTGTAGCGGCAGCCCTTAAACAAGCTGGCAAAGCCTAACTTTTATACGATTAACGTTATTTATTAGATACTGGAGACAATCTCACAATGGCTAAAATTATTAACATTAAAGCCCGTGAAGTCATGGATAGCCGTGGTAACCCAACGGTAGAAGCAGACGTTTCTTTAGAAGGTGGTTTTTTCGGTACGGCGTGTGCCCCTTCTGGTGCCTCTACTGGTACGCGTGAAGCATTAGAACTACGTGATGGCGATAAAAGCCGTTACATGGGCAAGGGCGTATTGAATGCTGTTGCCAACATTAATGGTGCGATCAAAGAAGCGCTATTGGGTATGGACGCTACCGATCAACGTGCACTTGATGCCAAAATGATCGAGCTAGATGGCACTGAAAACAAAGAAAAGTTAGGCGCTAATGCCATTCTTGCGGTTTCTTTGGCTGCTGCAAAAGCCGCTGCTAACGCAAAAGGCATCGAATTATACGAGCATATCGCTGAGTTAAACGGCACCCCTGGCAAATTCTCTATGCCATTACCTATGATGAATATCATCAACGGTGGTGAGCACGCAGATAACAACGTTGATATCCAAGAATTCATGGTGCAACCAGTTGGCTTCAAATCGTTTGGTGAAGGCCTACGTGCAGGTGCTGAGATCTTCCAAAACCTGAAAAAAGTATTACAAGGTAAGGGTCTAAGCACAGCTGTGGGTGATGAAGGCGGTTTCGCACCAGACCTTGCATCGAATGCAGACGCTCTAGCCGTAATTAAAGAAGCGGTTTCAAATGCTGGCTATGAACTAGGTAAAGATGTGACCCTAGCCCTAGACTGTGCATCTTCTGAATTCTACAAAGATGGTAAATATGACCTAGCGGGCGAAGGTAAAGTGTTCTCTTCTGAAGAGTTCTCTGACTACCTAGCTGAGCTTTGTGAGCAATATCCAATCGTATCCATCGAAGACGGTCAAGACGAAAGTGACTGGGCTGGTTGGAAATACCAAACTGAAAAACTAGGCGCTAAAGTGCAACTAGTAGGCGACGATTTATTCGTAACCAATACTAAGATTCTTAAGCGTGGTATTGAAGAAAGCATCGCTAACTCTATCCTAATCAAATTCAACCAAATCGGTTCTCTAACTGAAACCCTTGAAGCGATTAAGATGGCTCAAGATGCAGGCTTCACTGCTGTTATTTCTCACCGTTCAGGTGAAACCGAAGACACAACCATTGCAGATCTAGCGGTAGGTACGTGTGCTGGTCAAATCAAAACTGGTTCTCTATGTCGTTCTGATCGTGTTGCTAAGTACAACCGTTTACTACGCATTGAAGAGCAATTGGGTGATAAAGCAGTGTACAACGGCCTTAGCGAAGTTAAAGGCCAGTAAGAGCTAGCTGCGTGGCTGGCGCTTTGTTAAAAAAGATTTTTTGATTGTCATTTAGGAGAAACTAAACTCCGCACAAAAAATCTTTTTTGCCTCGCGCCAACTGCCTCGCTAACGCTCTTATGCAAGACCGCGAAAGTGGTGAAAAGGGAAACTCAGGTTTCCCTTTTTTATACATTTTGCATTACTCTTAAATTGTGGGAGGCCGCTTGCGGGCGACACAGTTAAAACAACATTCAAACGCTGATAACGATAATAATATGGCTTTAATGGAAAACATCAAAAAACACGCTTGGAAGCCTTTGGCCTTTGTGGTGTTTATTTGGTTACAATATCAGCTGTGGTTTGATGAAACCGGTGTGTTGGCGAACTTTACGTTGGCGGATCAGATAGATAATCAAGCAGAACTCAACCAAGCCAGTAAGGCGCGTAATCAGGTATTGGAAGAAGAAATCTGGGCCATAAAATCAGGCATGCAAAGTATTGAAGCCAAAGCGCGTAAAGAACTAGGTATGGTTAAAAAAGGTGAGACCTTTTTCATAATCGTTAATCCGGAAAACAAGCATGACTGAGCAGGTATTTGCCGTTGTTCCTGCGGCCGGAATTGGCTCGCGTATGCAGGCGGATAGACCTAAACAATATTTATATTTAGATGACGCCACCATTCTTGAGCATACCGTTAAGCGTTTATTGCAGTTTACTCCCTTTCAAAAAATCGTATTGCCACTAGCCGAGCATGACGAATACTTCTCTCAATTGAATTTACACCACGAGCGCTTATTAACCTGTGATGGTGGTGCTGAGCGCTATCACTCCGTTTTAAATGGTATCGATTGTTTATTGCAACATGGCGCGCAAGTAACCGATTGGGTCATGGTGCACGATGTGGCTCGTCCCTGTATTACTCAGCAAGACTTACGCGCGTTATGGTCAGCCAGGGATGAGCAGGGCTGCATTCTAGGCATGCAGGTGCGTGACACCATGAAACGCACAGACAACAATAATCAAATTGTAAATACGGTTGAGCGTGAGCAGCTTTGGCATGCACTAACACCACAATTGGCACAAATTGGTGTGTTAAAGCAGTCCATAGAAACGTGCATTAAAAATGGTCACGTCATTACCGATGAAGCCAGTGCATTAGAGTATGTCGGATTACATCCCAAGATGGTGTCTGGTCACCCTAGTAACATTAAAGTCACTCGCCCCGATGATTTAATCATGGCGCAATTGTTTGTACAGGAATTTAAATAATGATGTTTCGAATTGGCCATGGATTTGATGTTCATAAATTTTCTGAACCCAGAGCAAATGCCAAAATTATGATGGGTGGAGTTGCCATTGATTACGCTTGTGAATTAGTGGCTCACAGTGATGGCGATGTGGCGTTGCATGCTTTGTGTGATGCGTTATTAGGTGCGGCAGCGTTAGGGGATATTGGTCATCATTTCCCTGATACGGATGATCAATTTGCTGGCGCGGATTCTAGAGAATTATTGCGTATCGTTTTGACTGAAATTGAAAAAAAGGGATACCACATTAATAACGTGGATATCACCATCATGGCACAAGCACCTAAAATGGCTCCGCATATACAAAATATGCGTGATGTGATTGCGCAAGACTTAAAAGTGAGTGTGGATCAAGTTAACGTCAAAGCAACCACCACAGAAAAGTTAGGCTTTGTGGGTCGTAAAGAAGGTATTGCGGTTGAAGCCGTCGCCTTAATTGCAAAAAGTAATGGTTAAGTTATGACGGTATTTTCACACAATTGGCCTACAGCTTATCCTAAGTTAGATATGCAAGCGGAATTTCGCAGTAAAGATGATGACTTCTTTGTAAGTGAAATTACCAATCGACAATTGCATGAGTCCGGCCCGCATTTGTATTTACACATTGAAAAGCGTGGAGCAAATACCCAATGGCTTGCTCGTCAATTAGCTAACCATGCCAAAGTAAACTTGAAAGATGTGGGATACGCAGGTTTAAAAGATCGCCATGCGGTGACTCGTCAGTGGTTTAGCTTACCTATTAAAAATAATGAACCCGATTTATCACATTTATTTGCAAAAGATGAATTTACACTTTTGCAAAAAGGTTTTTATGGGGTGAAATTAAAACGAGGCTCTCTAGGCGGTAATGCGTTTCGCATTGTTTTACGTAATGTGAAGGGCAATCAAGCAAACATTAATCAGCGTTTAGAATTGATTCGTAACCAAGGCGTACCTAATTACTTTGGCGAACAGCGTTTTGGACATGATTTTGAAAACCTAACTCAAGCTCAACAATTGTTTGAAAGTGGTAAACGCCCGCGTAATCGACAAAAGGCATCTTTATATATGTCCGCGGCACGTTCTTATTTATTCAATAATATGTTGGCACAACGAGTCGAAATGCAAAACTGGCAGCGCCCGATTAATGGTGAAGTGTATGGGTTTGCAGGTAGTTTAAGAGGCTTTAAACAAGAAAATACCATTCAAGAACGTGATCGTTGGCGGGCCCATGAAATTCACCCAACTTGCGCATTGTGGGGTAAAGGAGAGAGTTTAAGTGAAGGGGCATTATTAGCATTAGAAGAAAGTCAGGCTCACGAGTACCCAGTTTTAGCCAATGGCATAGCCGCCCAAGGCATGAAACAAGAGCGTCGTGCCACACGCATGTTATTACCGGATTTATTTTGGATGTGGCAAGATGATGCCACCTTGGTGTTGCGATTTAACCTAGCGTCCGGTTATTTTGCCACGTCTGTGTTACGGGAATTAGGTGACGTTCGATTGGCGTCTCGTTCAGATGACACGCGCGAGATGATGGAATAGCAAAATGAAGTTGTTATTGAGTAATGATGATGGCGTACATGCCATCGGTTTACAGACACTAACCCAATATTGCCAACAAGCGGGTTGGGATGTGCAGGTGATTGCCCCGGATCGTGATCGCAGTGGCGCCAGTAATTCACTCACACTTAGTCGCCCACTTACACCTATTTATTTAGCCAATGGCCACATCAGTATTGATGGCACGCCAACAGATTGTGTGCATCTTGGGATTCATACACTGTGTCCGTATCCGCCAGAGCGCGTGATAGCAGGTATCAATGCTGGCCCAAACCTTGGGGATGATGTGATTTATTCCGGTACGGTAGCCGCCGCAATGGAAGGGCGTTTTTTAGATTTGCCACCGATTGCCATCTCCCTTGCCGGTAAAGTGCATTATGAAACAGCTGCACAGGTGTTGATTGATTTGTTACCTAAAATTCATAAATTAAATTTACCCGCGCGTACATTATTAAATATCAATGTGCCTGATGTGCCATTTGCAGAGATCACCGGTATTGAAATCACTCGTTTAGGTCATCGAGCCATGAGTGATATGCCTGTGCTTGCGAAAAATCCTCGTGGCAAAGAGTGTTATTGGATTAGCCCTCAAGGCAAAGGGGCAGATGCAGGGCCGGGTACAGACTTCTATGCCATAAGCCAAAACAAAGTTTCCATCACGCCCATTCAAGTGGATATGACCGGCCATGACAGTCTTGATATGTTAAAGGAGCAACTGCTATGACGCCGTTGCAACTTCAAGGTATTGGCATGACCAGCCAACGAACTCGTGATCGTTTAGTGTCACGTCTAAAAGAACAAGGCATCAAAAACCAAGATGTATTGGAAGTCATGGCCAATACACCGCGTCACTTATTCATCGATGAAGCGTTAAGCCACAAAGCCTACGAAGATACCGCATTACCAATTGGATACGGTCAAACCATTAGTCAACCTTATATCGTCGCAAAAATGACAGAACTTTTGTTAGCCGGTGGGCCATTGGATAACGTGTTGGAAATTGGAACCGGTTGTGGTTATCAATCCTTGGTGTTATCGCAATTAGTGCGACGAGTGTATAGCGTCGAGCGCATAGCGCCGTTGCAAGAAAAAGCAAAGCAGCGCATGCAGTTATTACGCGTGAACAATGTGCGTTTTCAACACTCTGATGGTAATTGGGGATGGCCCGATGAAGGCCCGTTTGATGCCATTCTTTCAGCCGCTGCGCCAGAGACGATTCCCATGGAATTGCTGGATCAATTAAAAGTCGGTGGCCGTTTATTAATGCCAGTGGGACCAGATGGCAAACAAATGCTGACCATGTTGATTCGTGAAGAAGACGGTGTGAAAAAACAGGTGATCGAGCCGGTTAACTTTGTGCCTATGTTGAGCGGCACACAAAAATAAAAACAGGATTTTTATGATTTGGAATTTCGTAAAAGGCATGGCCATGGGCGCGGCGGATATTGTTCCTGGCGTATCCGGTGGCACCATTGCTTTAGTGACGGGCATATATGAGCGTCTAATTAACGGCATTAAGAGCGTGGGTTGGGACACGTTAGTGACGTTAAAGCGTCAGGGAATAAAAGCCGCTTGGCAGCAAATGGACGGCACTTTCTTAATCAGTGTGTTATTGGGTGCCGCCACCAGTTTGGTTTTGATGTCGCGGATACTGCACTTCTTAATAGAAGAGCAGCCCATCATGTTGTGGTCGTTCTTTTTTGGTTTAGTGTTGGCGTCTGCTGTATATGTGGCCAAACAGATTAAAAATTGGACATTGATTCGCGCTATGTTGCTCATGGCAGGCACTGTTTTTGCGGCTTTAATCAGTATTTCTCCTTCGGTTCAATTAGACGTGACCAGCCCAATAAGTCTATTCTTTGCCGGTTCCATTGCCATCTGTGCCATGATCTTGCCGGGTATATCCGGCAGTTTCATCTTGTTACTCCTGGGCATGTATGGACACATGATAGGAGTATTGAAAAGTTTCGAATGGGTGAGCATGGGAATATTTGCCGGCGGATGTTTAGTGGGCATCATGGTGTTTTCTCGATTCCTAGCTTGGCAGTTAAAACATCATCATGACAGTACCATGGCGTTATTAACTGGCTTTATGCTGGGAGCACTGCTTAAGTTGTGGCCTTGGAAAACCGTTGTTAGCTACCGTTTGAATAGTAGTGGTGAACAGGTACCTTTTATAGAAAGTCCGGTATGGCCTTGGTTGCAGTCAGAGCCTCAAATTAGTGTCGCAATCGTAGCGGTTATCATTGGCTTTTCTATTGTGTTTGTTATGGATAGACTGGCCAAAGCGTCTAATTAGTATAAAAAACGAACGCCAGTTAACCTTTTTTAAAGTAGATAAATCACATTTTCGCCAGCAGAATTTTGGCAAAGATCGAAAAGAAGTGTAACGAAATGTGAACTAGCACCTTTTTTTAGATGATTTTCAAATATGCTTTAATAGTTTGAGAATTCATATCTATAAAAACCAAAAAGAGAGTGGATGAGAGTCTAGTGCAAAAACTCAAGTGTCAAAAAATCCATCAAATTAGGGTGTTTGCTCAAATATCCTCTGTAATTGTCACTTTTGGCATGCTTGCATTACTGTCTGGTTGTGCTGGCTTCGTCTCTGTTGAAGAAAAATTCAACCCCGTAAGTGCCGAACACAACACTCATACCGTGCAAAAAGGGGAGACCCTCTTCTCCTTAGCATGGCGCTACGGCTGGGATTATAAGGCGTTAGCGAGTGCTAACAACGTTCCCTACCCTTACACCATTTATCCGGGTCAAAAGCTCACCATTCGCCACAGTGCATTCAGTTCGGACAGCACTGAAACAGCCAGTAGCAAAAATTTGGCGAAAACCAAGAGTATAAAAAATCATCAAGGCCCAAGTGCCTATAAAAGTAGTCCACAAGCGTCAAAACCAAGCGCTAGCTACGGTGACTTGGATTGGAGCTGGCCAGCAAAAGGTGAGGTAATCGCCAAATTTTCAACGAAAGCACCGACCAATAAGGGGATTGATATCAGTGGGTCCTTGGGGGAATCTGTATTTGCGGCAGCGGCCGGTTCGGTTGTGTATGCAGGTAGTGGATTACTTGGATATGGCAACTTGGTGATCATAAAACACGACGATCAATACTTGAGTGCTTATGCGCATAACAAGACATTATTGGTCAAAGAGAACCAAGAAGTTAAAGCTGGACAGACAATTGCCGAAATAGGATCTAGTGGGACCGATAAAGTGAAACTTCACTTTGAAATTCGCCACAAAGGGAAACCGGTGGACCCATTAAAACATCTACCTAAGGCGAGGTAAGCATTCGCCATAGTTAGAGACGGGTCAAAAATTTATTTTATTTGTTAAAAGTTGGAACAGCTTTTGAATAGTCAAAGCAAAGTGACAACATAACAACAAATTAAACATTGGCGGGGCGCTTGGCTATGGCAGCTATCAAGGGATTAAAAAAACACGACGTTGATTCTGATCTTGCATTAGATGAAGTAGAAGATGTAGAAAATTCAGCTGAAGAAAAAGAAGAAGAGATTATTGATCTTTCGGAATATGCAAAAGATAACGAAGCTCAAAAAAATCTAGACGCTACACAACTCTACCTAAATGAAATTGGCTTTTCGCCATTACTCACTCCAGAAGAAGAAGTACATTTTGCACGCCTAGCTCGTAAAGGGGACGAAAAAGGCCGCAAACGCATGATCGAAAGTAATCTTCGCTTGGTGGTAAAAATTTCACGTCGTTATGTTAATCGCGGTTTGACCTTATTGGACCTAATTGAAGAAGGAAACTTAGGTTTAATTCGCGCGGTTGAAAAGTTTGATCCTGAACGCGGCTTCCGCTTTTCTACCTACGCCACTTGGTGGATTCGCCAAACTATCGAACGTGCCATCATGAATCAAACGCGTACTATTCGTTTGCCGATTCATGTGGTGAAAGAATTAAATGTATACCTACGCGCCGCTCGTGAGCTTACTCAAAAATTGGATCATGAACCCAGCGCAGAAGAAATCGCAGAATTGCTAGAAAAACCCGTAGATGACGTAAAACGCATGCTAGGGTTAAATGAACGTGTTACTTCTGTGGACTCGCCACTTGGTTACAACAGTGAAAAATCCGTATTGGACACCATCGCGGATGAAAGTATTAGCGATCCTTGCCAGATGCTACAGGACGATGACATCAGCACGAGTCTAGATCAGTGGTTAGATGATTTAACCGAAAAACAACGTGAAGTCATTGCCCGTCGTTTTGGTCTACGTGGTTATGAAACCAGTACCCTAGAAGAAGTGGGGCATGAAATTGGTTTAACCCGTGAACGTGTACGCCAAATTCAAGTAGAAGCCTTAAAACGTATGCGCGAGATTATGGAAAAACAAGGCTTAAACGCCAGCGCCATTTTTGGTGTGCAAGAAGCTTAACAGAACAACTCTTCGATTCGAGTGTTTAAACCCGCTATTTTAGCGGGTTTTTTTATGGGTGATATTTAACGCCTAGCAGCCTTTGATGAAAGGGTTGGCGTTGCCTTGAATCTTCTCAACCAGTGTATTTTTACGGCACTCCCAGCGAGATGGCGGCACTTGTTTATCCCAGGCTTTAAATAAGTTGCTCTCTTTTTTTGAAAGCGAAATTTGATAGCGATGCGCCATATAGAGGTACGCACGAGCAATGGCGCCTCTGGATTCTGGTGATGGTTGCACTTGTTTTTGTTTGAAGTCCACAATCATGTTGCATTGCCCGTATTGATTGGCGATGCCATTCCATTGACTGAAGCGGTAATTGGAGCGATCGCCATTGACCTCACCAATGGCCGGAACCAAATTGTGCATGTCTCCTTCCATTTTTTGAAATTCACTGTTGCTTTTACAGGCTTTGCGTCCACCTTTTTGCCAGCATTGGCGCTGATGGCCAAATGCCCAAGCGGGCATGATGTGTTCCCACTCGATACGACTGGCGCGTTTAACTTGTTTGCGTACTTGATAACCGCAGCTATTCAAATCGGGAATGAGTTTTTTGCCTTTGTATTGAAAGTCACAACCACAGTAAAAACTGGTTTGATGTTGATCTTTATACAGCTTGGCCAGTTGTGATTTTGCTTGGCGAAAATTGAGAGGCTCAGCTTGAGAGGGCAAGCATAGAGCTAGACTTAGGCATAAAGCCAGAAACGATATTGACAGGCGCATATTTAACTCAGTGGTACTTTGGAATGAGGATTTTAGAAGGAATTAAGGAAAAAGTCTTAGATGTTTGCTTATTGGGTTGGTGTTGACTGGGTTTTGAAGGAGACGTTAGAAAAAACAGGCCGATACGGATCAATAAATTTAGAAGTCGTTTTAACTAATTTCAATCTTACCTATACTGAAAAAGTACTAATCATTGTTGATTTATCCCCTATGAGAATGACAGCCCCCCTGCGTTTTTTCATGATGCTCATCTTATCTAGCAGCTTGCATGGGGCATGGGGAGCACCTTCGGATCCGGTGAAAGTCGGAATTCAACTATGGCCTGGGTATTACCCGTTACTCATTGCCCAGCATAAAGGCTTCTTTAAAGAACTGGGTTTAGATGTGGAGTACGTATTATCTGAGGATTACCAGCAACTCTCGGGCATGTTTAATAGCAAAAAAATCGACTTATTTTGTACGCCATTAGGGGATGGCTTTGCCTTGTATGATCATGATCCATCCAGCAAAGTAGTCATGGTAATAAATGAATCAGTTGGTGGCGATGCGTTATTAATTAAACATCCGCTAGCTAAAGTTAAGCGACCTATAAAAATTGGTACGAACCTCGATCGCTTTGGAGAATTGTTTGTTCGTCAATATATGAAGGTGCATGACTTACATGATGGGGATGTGGAATTTATTCAGCAACAAGGCTCTCAAGCATTGGATTTCTTAAGGAGTCAGAAGGCGGATATTGTCCATACATGGGAGCCGTATGTAAGTGAGTTGAAATTGTATTATGGCACCACCTCAATCTTCGATAGTAGCCAAACCCCAGGCTTAATCATCGATGCCTTGTTTGCCAATGGCTCATTTTTGCAGGCTCGCCCGAAAGATATGAAAAAGTTCATCTCTGGTTGGTTAAAGGGCGCAGCTTGGTGGTTGGCGAATCGTAAAGAAGGGGATGAATATTTAGAAGGAAAGTTATTGTTGTTGCCAGGTACATTGAGTTTGAAAGGGATAAAGCTCTTTACCTTAAAGGACAATATTAATGCCTTCCAAGATCAGGAGGGTAGTCGCTCTATTTACAATTCAGCCAACATCTATCGCGAATTTTTCGCCTACAAACAGGCCTTCGGCCAAATACCGCATTCCGCAAGTGACATTGTCACTGGCGAGTATTTACCTTAGTTTTGAACTTTTCGAATGAGGCTGGTTTAGTGCTATCATGGCCTCAATATTGAAAGGTGATAGTTATGTCTAAAAGTTTTGAAGCCCAAGGAATCATTCACTCCATTGGCGCAACCACTGAATATGGTAACAATGGCTTTACTAAGCGTGAATTTGTTATCAAGTTAAGCGGCGAAGGGGAAAACCCAGATTATCCAAATTATGTGGCGCTAGAATTGATTAAAGATAAATGCGCCTTGATGGATGTGTACAGCGTAGGCGACGAAGTCATCGCCCACTTTAATCTATCAGGTCGTTTATGGAATGCGCCGGGTAAGCCAGAAAAGTGCTTTACCAGTTTACAGGCTTGGCGTGTAGAAAGCGCGGGCGCTCAGCCTCAGCAAGTGCCGCCTATGGATGCGCCAGCGTTTCCTGGTCATGGCTTTGATGATGACGTGCCGTTCTAATACTGCGTTTATCAGTTAATAAAAAAGCCCCGCCCTTATGTTAGGGGCGGGGCTTTTTTATGTGATGACGGGCAAGCAAATATTATTGATAGAGACGGGAGTAAATGCCGTATCCATCGTCGGATACGCCACCAAAAATCATCATACCTTCGCCACTGGCATTAAAGGATAATTTGGGGTCGTAATCGCCATAGGCGTTACCAATGCTGGTTAACTCTGTTTTTGTGCCCCAGCCTTTTCCTGCTTGATATTGGTTGAATAGTAGAAAGGCTTTATCTTCCTCTTCATTAGTGTCGTCAAAGTCATACATCCAAACTAATAGGGCGTTACCTGAAGAGTCGATTTCTATTGAGTTGTTGTAATGATAGTTGGTGTTTACTTCAAATGTTTCTTCTTCCCCTAAGCCGGTATCCGGCGAATAGAAACGACTGGTATACGTCAGCACATCGGTTTCGGTATTGAGGGTTGTCCACACAATGATGGCTTTGCCATCGGCATTCATGGCTAATAATGGCTGATTGACGAGGTTGCCATCTTCAAGCAAAACGGGTGTATTCCAGTCAGCATCCGCAGAATATTGGGCGTACGAAAGGGTTTTAGGGTCGCTTTGAATTGTCATCCATGTGGCAATGGCATTACCGGCATCATCCAGTTTCAATACGATATTACTTGTGTCAGCAGAATCATCAATGGTGGTAATATCGCCCCAAGTACCGGATACGTAGCGGCGAGAGAAAACCTTAGAATCTTGGGACCATACTGCAATGGCATGACCGCTCGCATCCACTGCAACGTCATGAGGGTAAACTCCAGTGTCTGAGTTATCTAGGGGAAAGGCGGCACTCCAAGTGTTGAGTGCGGAGGAATAACTGGCTTTTATATCGTTACCTATTGTCCACGCCACAACGGCCTTACCATCTATGTTCATGGCTATCCTTGGATCTACATTGCCAGAAGCCTCGGTTACTATGGTTTTTGGCTCATTCCATTGTTGGGCCTCTGCATCATAGTGACTCGCCCTAAGTGTGGAGCCTTCACCCCAAGTCGCAATGGCAGACGTACCATTGCTGGCAAGCTGATATAAGCCGAGCATTACATTACTGTTGGTTTGTAGCATACCTGCTGTGCCCCAGCCCGTATTCTTGCTGTAATGGTTTGTCCACAGTTCTTGGTCAGAATGCTGTAGCCAAATGGCAACGGCATTGCCGTTATCGAAATACGCTATTTGGGGGCGGCTAGGTCCTTCAGATGGCTCACTACTGGTGAAATAAGCGGTTTCAGCCGCGGTATCCAGCGTATTTGTATCCGCTGCCTTGTTGTGGTTGCTACTGCCGCTACCGCAACCATAAAGCAGCAGTAAGGCAAGGCTGGAAAGGAGTAATTTGAACTGCATGGAAGTTAACCTCATTAGTATTTTATGAGCCCGCTATCCATGCTTGGCTTATGTCGCATAATTTACAGACTAGAGGGGTTAAAGCCAATATTTTTGTTTAGCCTTCGCATATGGCGTCTCTCTAGGTGGAATAAACGTGAGGTTGTTTTGCGGGGTTTTCAGCAAGATGCCTTGTTTGAGCAGAAGGTTATGCAGGCGTTTTTGAAAGCGTTTTTCAGATGAACGTGCTTTATCGAGAAAGTCATGGGTCTCAAATTCGACCGTCACCAACAAGCTGCCGGGAAATAAATCAAACTGAATGGTGTGACCAATATCATGGATGCCGTCTAATTCGGCATGTAGCTCTTGCGCTAGGGTTTCAACGCAACTCTCTAAGCGATCATTGAGCTTTTTAATGGTTTTGGACATTTTCATGGAATGAGCCAGTGGTGAGATTAGTAGGCCATTGTACTTAATTTCACGGTACAAACACAAAAGCCTTACCTACTAAATAGGTAAGGCTTCTTAGTGTCACTTCAAGTTTGAAACATTAAAGTTTGTATTTGAAATTTAATTTCCAGTTAGCTGGGGAACCATAACGTACTTGGCTAGCATTAATGTAGTTGTAGTATTTTTCATCTAATACATTATTTAGGTTTAATTGCACATCTAAATCTTGGTTAACAGCATAACGGCCCATTAGGTTAACCAACATGAATTCTTCCTGAACAATATCAGACTCAGATGTCTCATCTTGCCAATTAACCCCGCCACCTAATGTCAATTTAGGTAGCGTATTAACTAAATTGTAAGTGGCAAATAAGTTAAGTTGTTTGCGAGGATGGTTGGTATTCACCTTCACATTTTTGGCATCTTTTGCTTCAAACTGCGAGTAGCCTGCATTAACTTTTAAGCCATCTAATGGTTGGCCGATGGCTTCAATTTCAAATCCTTCACTGGTGACACCTTCTGCGTTGATGTAGGCATCTTTTGTTGGGTCTGGGTGAGTGTTAATGGGGTCGATAACCGCTAAGTTGTCTTGCTCGATTCTAAATACTGAGGCAGAGGTTTGTAGCGCGCCATCAAAGAAACCACTTTTTAAACCGGCCTCATAGGTTTTACCCGTTACTGGATCCAGTAATTTATCATTAATATCTAGGTTATTTTGTGGTTTGAAAATCTCAGTGACACTTGCGTATGCGCGATGCACATCGTTTAGATCGTATAGCACACCGAAATACGGTACGAATACGTTGTCATCGCCATAGCTGCCGGTATCGGTGTAGGAGTCACCTTTACGCTCCCAGCTGGTGACACGGCCACCGAGAATCACTTTTAGGTCATCTTTAATATGTAAACGTGTGGCACCGTAAACCCCCTTATTTGTGACTTCGATATCTCGATCACGGGAGGCGTCTGTACTCCATTGTGGTTGTGGGAAATCACCATCCCATTCGTAAAAATTTCCTACAGGCAAGAATGCATTGGTCAGTGGTGCATAGCTATCCGCGTATGACTCTTGTTCGCTGTATAACGCGCCTATCACAATATCTGCGTCCGTGTTAAGTAGGGTGATTTGTCCGCGTAATTGGGCATCAATACTTTGTTGTTCGGATTCGCCATAGCTTTTGTAAGGCCAGCTAGTTAAGCCTTCACCAGTTGTTTGATCAAATGACATTCCGTCGGCATCGTACATATATAAAAGCTTTGAATCGGCTTTGTACTTCATGTGGTTATAGTTTGTGGTTAGCTCCCAACCATTTGAAAAGATGTGGTTCAAGCTGGTAAATACATTGGTGTTTGACGTTTCCCATTTCGTCCAATCAGCGGCCGATGTTGTTGAACGACTCCAATCAGTGAAATTGCCATTGTTAAATTTTGCTTGTAGGCCACCCCAAACTGGCGCGGTTGGATCATCATGCTGGTAGCTCACACCTAGACGCACAAGCGTCGAATGGCTTAGATCTTTTTCAAGTACACCGTAAAACACATCCGTGTCTTGTTCGAATAAGTCGGTATAGGATTCGCCTTGTACTTTTTTCGCTATTACACGACCACGAAGGGTGCCGTCATCGCTTAAACCAGAGGCTAAGTCTGTTGAAATCTCTTTATGATTCCAACTGCCTACGGCAGCACTGACGTGACCATTAAATTCCACGCTGTCGGCTTTTTTACGTACAAGGTTTATAGAAGCAGATGGATCACCTGTGCCGGTTAATAAACCGGTTGAACCACGTACAAACTCAACACGCTCATAAATAGATACATCGGCAATGGTCTCTCCTGAATCCCCTAAGAGACTCCATGACATAGGAATGCCATCAATCTGGTAATTTTCAATTTTGAAACCACGGGCTTGCAGTTCGTTGCGTACGTTATCCCATGATGAATGTGAGACGCCTATGGTATTGGTGATGGTGTCTATTACCGTTTCTAGTCCTTGGTCTTCAATACGTTGACTGGTTAATACACTGACAGATTGAGGTGTTTCCTTGATGGTAAGGCCTAACCCTGTGGCCGTATCAATGACTTTATTGACCGAGTATTGTCCCGTTACTTTCACTTTGCCCAGATCGGCAGCGTCTTCGGGAGTTTCGGGTTCTGCGCTAAGGGCGACATTGGAAACCATTGCCATTGAGATGGCCAAAGCCAGAGGAGAGTATTTAAGTGACATGAGTACTTAAGCCTTAGGTGGTTACAAGAAATATTAATGAGAATCATTATTATTCTAGATGGCAAGAAAGTACCAATGCTAGGTTGGAATATGGAACAGAGTGTTGTTAATCTAAGTGATAATGATTCGCTTTTATATTTTGTATCTATGTGATAATGTTTCTCATTCTTTTTCTTATTCCTCCGCACAGCGTTCTGGCTAGTTACGCGGTAAATGCATTGTTATAAGTGATTGTCATGGCTCGAAAAATAAATCGACGTTTTTGGTTTCAACTTCATGGCTGGTTCTCACTGCCAGTTTGGGTGGTGTTCAGTTTTGTGTGTCTAACCGGGACCATTTCCGTTTTAAGTCATGAGATTACCTGGCTGGTCAATGCCAATGCCCGAGCAGAAAACCCAGATCAGTTACCGGCTAAACCCATTGGCGAAATTATCAAAGCAGTGGAGGAGGCTAACCCTGCTGCGCAGGTAGGCTGGGTGATGACGCTAGAGCCGTATTTAGTGTACGCCGTGAAATTTACCGATGCAGATAAGCCTTCGGCAACTGCCTATGTGAACCAATACACGGGTGAAGTACAGGAGGTGTTTCAAGGCTTAACCTTCATTGGTTTTATGCGTGCATTGCATGGCTGGTTACTGTTCCCTTGGCACCACAACTTTAGCGTGGGTTATTACCTAGTATCCGCCATGGCCATTGTCATGTTGGGGGCCTTGATCACTGGTTTGGTGGTGTATAAAAAATTCTGGCGCGCGTTTTTTAGACCGCAAGTGCGAGTCACCAAAGGCAAACGTATCTTCTTGCAAGATATTCATCGCTTTAGTGGTGTTTGGTCCATGTGGTTTTTATTGGTGATCAGCGTCACGGGATTGTGGTATCTCACTCAAGCTATCTTGTGGCACAACGATGTGGAAATTGAACCCCATGCGCCGTTACTGACTAATGATACGCTACCGAGTTATCAACAGAACGCGCCAGAGTTTACCTTTAATGTGGACCAAGCTATTCAAATTGCGCAGCAAACCTATGGTGATTTTTCACCTAAATTTGTCATGTTGCCTGAGCATAACCGCGATACGTATAAACTAGTGGGTAGTGGTGATTTTATTTTCTTCGATGAATACAGCTATCGGTTAAGTATTAACCCTTGGCAAGGTAACGTTGAAGCAAGCCAAGCGCCCGCTGATATGAATGCGCTGCAAACTCTTACACATATTGCCGACCCCTTGCATTACGGCACTATAGGTGGGCTTTGGACGAAAGTCATTTGGTTCGTATTCGGTTTGATTTTGTCTGGTATGTCGATCGTTGGTTTTCTTATTTGGCGTTTGCGCTTGGTGGCGGTGAAAAAAGAAAAACAAGACGACATGGTTACGCGCACTCAGGAGGCAAACTAATGGCGAAGAAGTATGCAACCCCATGGCAGCGCTATAAATTTTTGTTGAATGGTTTGGTGCTAATTTTACCCGTTTGGTTTTTATACCAATCGTTAAGTCCTGAGTTTCCACCGGCATTAGAAACCCAAACCATAGGTGAGTATGAAATCTCACCTATGCCTTTTGATTTGGATGGGCCTTATCAACATGATGGCGAATACGTAAAAGATTTCCTCTTAATGTTTAAGCAGGGGAATATTTCCAATATTCGACAGGCCGTATTAAATATTGGTGAAACGCCCCTGTCGTTATCTCAAGTGCAATCACGGGAAGGCGAAGAAGGCTTCTTACATGGTTCGCGTCATGGCCAACATGTCCATGGCTTAGCTAAACCCACAATTACTCAGCAAGACAGCATTTGGATCACCATCGAAAACTGGAATGGCGATGTGCTTACAGGACGATGGGATATTCCAGACACCATGTTAAGTGCCCATTAATTTACATGCTCATTTAAACTAAAAAGCCGACTGTCATTTGATAATCGGCTTTTTTAGATTTTAGCATTCAGGTTATAGGTACCAGCGATACTCACGCTCGCTAATGTCTTGCATAAATTGCAAGTAATCTAAGCGTTTGTTCTCACAGTAAACAAAAACAAACTCTTTTCCTAAGGCGCATTGTATTACTTCATGACTCGCCATGTGTTGAACCGCTTGTAGCACATCTTTTGCGAATTCAATGCCGCTGTCACGATTATCATTCAGTGGTGCTATGGGTTCTTGCGGGTTCTCTAATCCATATTCAATACTGCTTAATAACGCTGCCAAGGTTAAATAAGGGTTGGCATCGGCACCGGGTAAGCGAATCTCTAAGCGCAAATTTTTATCGTTAGACTCCGGTATGCGCACGCTGGCATCTCGATCCTCAAAGCCCCAGCTCGCTAACTGAGCTGTATTTACGACACCATTAAAGCGACGATAACTGTTTAAATTAGGTGCAAAAATTGGCATTAAACTAGGAAGTAATGTTAAGCAGCCATTGACTGCGTGGCGCAATGCTTGTTGGTTGTTATTTAAGAGTACGTTGTTTCCATAGTCGTCATAAACACTGATGTGTGTGTGCATGCCGTTACCCGGGTGCTCCAAATAAGGTTTGGCCATAAAGCTGGCGCGGTAGCCATGTTTCAATGCTACGCCGCGAGTTAAGCGGATAAACATGGCAGCCCAGTCGGCTGCTACATGTGGATCATTGTGATGATTAAAATTTATTTCAAACTGACCAGGTCCTAATTCTGCGGTAATGATGGTGGCATCGATGCCTTGCAGTTTAGCCGTCGCGGCAATGTCATCTAAAACGTTACTAAAACGTGAGAGTCGTTCGATGTGCATATTGGCTTGGTCATCGGCATCATCACTTAGGGGGTCACGGGGGAATTGTGGTTTGCCTTGGTTTAATTGTTTATCAAATAAATAAAACTCTAATTCAAATGCTACAACAGGATGTAACCCTTTGTGTGTTAAACGCTGAGTGACTTCAGATAATACTTGTCTGGGTTCGAATTCGATGGGAGCGTCTGTGTTGTCAGATGTGATCAGCATTTGTGCTAAAGGTTTGTTTTCCCATGTGACAGGTTTTAATGTGCCAGGAATTAAACGGCGAGGAGCATCAGGATCGCCATCATTTAAACTGTAATCACCAATGGGGTACACGCCACCTTGTACACCGAGTAGTGTGCAGTTCTTCGGTAGCTTTAAAACACTGCCTTTTGCAATTTTGACTAACATGTCCATGGGATAACGCTTGCCATAAAAATGCCCAGGGATGTCTAAGCAAATTAAATCCACAAATTCAATTTCTGGATTGGCTTGTTGAAATTGTTGAATCTCGTTTAATAAGTCGGCGTTATCTTGGTTCATGCGGGTGTCCTGCTTGTTATTAGTTATAAACCCAAAGTATGCGAGTAGGGGTGGTGCCTTCATTTGCGTATTTGAAATTGGCGTAACTGTTTACTTGAAACGCATCTCCTTGTTTTAAAACCGTGCTCGCGTCTTCATGCCAAATGGTTAGCTGACCTTCAATAATGTAGCCACCTTGTTCTGAACGATCGCGCATGTGTCTTTCGCCACTGCTGGCGCCGGGCTCCATCGTGGTTTCTAACATATTAAAAGCGCCTTTCATGGTGGGTGAAATTAGAACATCGGTTATGCCCTGCGCAAAATATAAGGTGCGACGTTCTTCTGGGCGCGTCACCCAGTCCAAGGCTTGGTTTGATTCGGTGGCATAAAAATAAGTTGTGGGTGTGTCTAAGGCTTCACTGATGGCTGTTAAGTCTTCTACTGTGGGTTGTGAGAGTCCGCGCTCCACTTGAGATAAAAAACCAACCGATCGGCTAATGTGATTAGCCAATTCGGTTAGCGACATTTTTTTGTGTTTGCGCAGTTGGTGGATTAAATCCCCAAGGGATTTATTGTCTGTTGCGTGATTCATGTTGTGTCCTAAATAAAATCTCTTAAGCGATACCAGGCTTTGCCTAATGCTTCTATGGTGCTGGCAAGTCGCTCACCCGGAGGAAAGCTAGGATTATGAATGTCTTGGTATAATGACAACAGAGATTCATCACCTAATATGGCATCACTGACAGCACGTGCTGCGGCTAAAGTGGGTAGCACACCATGGCCAGAATAACCTTGCATCCAATAGCGATTGTTCTCGCCGCCAATATCTGGCGTGCGTTTCATGGTGATGTCTAGGTGTCCGCCCCATGCAAAATCGATGTTTACGTTTTTTAATTGAGGGAATACCCGATTAATAAATGGTCGCGTGGCTTTTGCGATGTCTTTGGGTAAGCCGCCTAAGTAGGTGCAGCCGCCGCCAAACAATAAACGGTTATCGGGTGTGAGCCGGAAATAATCCAACACAAATTGGTTGTCAGTGACGCACACGTTTTTCGGAATTAAAGATGTGGCTAGTTCGGCGGATAACGTTTCGGTAGCGACTTGGTAATTGCCAACCGGAATGATTTTACGGGCGACGGGTTTATCTAATTGATCAATATAGGCATTACACGCAAGCACTAATACATCGGCTGTTATCTGAGTGTCATTGCAATCAATACGATAACCATTTTGATGGCTGATATACCCAGTGACCTTACTGTGTTCGTGCAAGTAGCCGCCGGCTTGAACAAAAGCTTGAGCTAATCCCTGGGCCAATTTTAACGGATGTAAGTGACCACCATTAGGATCATATAAGCCCGCTTGGTAGCGCTCAGTGCCGAGCCATTCTGGCATCTCATTGCGATTGATAAACTGCAGCTGGTCGTATTGCCATTTATTGGCGGCTTCTTCTTGCCATTCGTGTAAAAACTTCTCTCGTCGTGGTAACACCGAGGTCCATAAATGACCTTGGCGATAATCCACATCAAAGCCATGGCGTACAGGGAGGGCTTGGATTTCTTTTGAGGCCCATACCATGGAATCCCATAAAATTTTGGCGCGCTCATGTCCCAAGGCTTTCTCTATGGGGGGCATATCACAGGACCAACCTAAAATGGCTTGGCCACCGTTACGCCCAGAGGCAGCCCACGCCACCCGACTGGCTTCTAAAATGACCACTTTTTTACCCGCAAGGGCTAAGCGCAAGCCTGTGTGCAAACCGCTGAAACCGGCGCCGATGATGGCCACATCAAAATGTCCGGATGCCTGTAAAGGCGCGTAGCTCACCAATTGGTCTTTCAGGCTGTGAGCGTAATACGTGTCTATATGGTTGGCAGAATGGCGAAACATACCTTCTCCGTGAAAATTTTTATTATTTATTTCATGAAAAAATATACACAAAATTTCATTTGGTCAAACATTTGCTGCCTTTTTGTGATGAAACCTCGACGGAAATGGCCTCATAGAAAAGCCTGAGACCCAGTAGTGTAAATCCGGGCTGGTGTTTGAATTTCGAAAAAAGGCCATTTTCGCTGTGTCTTATAGTGACTATAAGAAATATTGATGGATAGTATAAAATCCTTTAAAAACAATGACTTATGGGTTTTTAGCAATTAAAATGCCAGCTCTTTTGTATTGTCAATATTGTGATCGTTTGTGAACAAATGTATAAAACGCCCGTTTTAATATGGTCGATGGATAAAACCAGCCAAAAGCGGACCATCGATAAGGCGCTGACCCGCGCCGATTGGAATCAGATTTTTACCTACAAGCGAAATCTATATGGCAACTAAAGAAATTGATGTGCTGCTAGTCGGTGGCGGTGTCATGAGTGCAACTCTTGGCACATTGTTAAATAAGCTAGACCCTACCTTACGTTTAACCATGGTAGAGCGTTTAGATCATGTGGCCCATGAAAGTACTGATGGCTGGAACAATGCCGGTACTGGTCACGCAGGTTACTGTGAATTGAACTACACCCCGCAAAACGCTGAGGGTGCAGTTGAGATTGATCGAGCGCTTACGATCAATGCGAATTTTGAGATCTCTCTGCAATTGTGGAGTGCATTGATTGGCAGCGGTGATTTACCTGCGCCTACTAATTTTATTAACACCACACCACATATCAGCTTTGTGTGGGGTGAAGAGAACGTGGCGTTCTTAAAAGAGCGCTGGGAAAAATTATCGGCTCATCATTTATTCCAAGACATGGAATACAGTGAAGACCACGAAACTCTACGTCAATGGATGCCATTGGTTATGAAAGGTCGTGGTGCTGATGAAAAAGTGGCGGCTACGCGTATTCCTTACGGTAGCGATGTGGACTTCGGTTCTTTGACGCGCAATCTAGTGTCGTCATTAGAGCAGCGCGAACAATTTGAATTGTTATTAAGCCACGAAGTGTCTGACTTAAAACAAAGTGCAGATGGTCGTTGGAGCGTGCGCTTAAAAGATCGTGCAAGCGGTGAAAACAAATCGTTTAAAGCGAAATTTGTATTCTTAGGTGCCGGTGGTGGCGCATTACCTTTGCTACAAAAATCTGGCATTCCAGAAAGCAAAGGCTACGGCGGCTTCCCTGTATCGGGTCAGTGGTTGGTGTGTCAGGACGAAGAGACCATCAAGTACCACCATGCCAAAGTTTACGGTAAGGCGGCCATCGGTGCGCCCCCAATGTCCGTGCCGCATTTAGACACGCGCATTATTAACGGTAAACCTGCGTTGTTGTTTGGTCCTTACGCAGGCTTCACCACTAAGTTTTTGAAATCAGGTTCTAAATTGGATCTGTTGAAATCTGTTCGCGGTAATAACTTATTACCAATGATGGATGTGGGTGTGAACAACATGGACTTAACCAAATATTTAATTGGTGAAGTTTTACAGTCACACGAAGACCGCATGAAAGCATTACGTGATTACTTCCCCCAAGCCACGTCTGGAAAATGGACATTGGCACAAGCGGGTCAACGCGTACAGATCATCAAAAAAGATGCAAAAGGTCGTGGCAAGTTAGAGTTTGGTACCGAATTGGTAGCAGCGAAAGATGGCTCACTGGCTGCATTATTAGGCGCATCACCAGGTGCATCGGTTGCCGCGCAAGCCATGATTGAAGTGGTGGAACGTTGCATGGCAGACCGCTTAGAGGGGGACTGGAAGGCACGCTTGAAAGAGTGGGTACCTTCTTACGGTGAGTCCTTAGTGGAAAACGCTGAGTTACTCGGCCGTATTCGTCAAAGCACATTGAGCGTGCTTGGACTGAAAAAAGAATCAAAATAATCCAACAGGAGTTTTAACTATGTTGATTGGTGTACCTAAGGAAATTTATCCTGGGGAAAACCGAGTCGCGCTGATTCCATCAGGAGTCGAAGCATTAATCGCGGCTGGTTTCGAAGTAGTTGTACAAGAAAATGCGGGCGACAAAGCTCACTTCAGCGACGATGAATATCGTAACTGTGGTGCCAGCATTGCTCCGACTGCTGAATCTTTGTACGGCCAAGTTGATATCGTATTAAAAGTACGTCAACCCTTGGATGAAGAAGTGCCCCTATTGAAAGAAGGCAGCACGCTAATCTGTATGTTGGACGCATGGTTCAACCTACCATTGGTGCAACAATTAGCCGAACGTAAAGTTCGCTCGTTTGCTCTTGAATTCATTCCTCGTACCACTCGTGCACAAAGCATGGACGTACTGAGCTCCATGGGTGCCATCAGTGGTTATCGTTCTGTTCTCGCTGGCGCGATGGAATTACCACAGTACTTCCCAATGTTGATGACAGCGGCAGGTACCATTCACCCTGCACGTGTTTTCATCATCGGTGCCGGTGTGGCAGGTCTTATGGCTATCTCTACTGCACGCCGTTTGGGTGCTGTGGTTGAAGCGTACGACACCCGTGTTGAAGTACGTGAACAAGTAGAATCTCTAGGCGCGAAATTTGTGGAATTCGATTTACCACAAGAAGAAGGCGGCTCAACCGGTGGTTATGCCACTGAGAAATCTGAAGAGTTCTACCGTAAGCAGCGTGAACAAATGCAAGCGAAAGTAGCGCAAGCGGACCTTGTGATCACGACGGCTGCGATCCCTGGCAAAATGTCTCCACGTTTGATCACCAAAGACATGTTGCACTACATGAAGAAAGGCTCTGTTATCGTTGACCTTGCTGCCGAGCGTGGTGGTAACGTTGAAGGTACCGTTGCTGGTCATAAAGAATACATCGATGGCGTAACCATTATTGGTTATACCGACCACCCAGGTCGTGTACCGGTTCACGCGTCTCAGTTGTTGACCAAAAACATCACCACTTTCCTATTGAACATGGCAGGCGAAGGTCAGCTAAACATCAATATGGAAGATGACATTGTTGCGGCCACTTTAGTTACTGAAGATGGCGAAGTGAAACACGAAGGCTTGAAAGCCAAGATCGAACAGGAGTAATACTGATGGAAATGTTCATCATGTCTCTAACCATTTTCGTATTGGCGATCTTCGTTGGTGTGGAAGTGATTAACAAAGTTCCACCAACACTGCATACCCCATTAATGAGCGGCACCAACGCCATCTCAGGTATCGTAGTTGTGGGTGCCATCATCAGCTCTGGCGGATCAGAGCACACCACCGTACTGTCAACTGTACTGGGTGTTGCCGCTATTGCTCTAGCGACCATCAACATTGTGGCCGGTTTTATGGTAACCGACCGCATGCTGAATATGTTCAAACGTAAATAAGGTAGCGAAAGATAATGGAAGTTTTAATTAATTTAGGTTACCTCGTTGCTGCCGTACTTTTCATCCTCGGCATCAAAGGTATGACATCTCCAAAGACGGCGGTTCGCGGTAACCAAATGTCGTCTATCGGTATGTTGCTTGCCGTCATCGCAGCATTGGTTGATCACAACGTAGTTAGTTTTGAATACATCGTCATCGGCGTATTAATCGGTGGTTCTATCGGTGCATTCATGGCGAAGAAAGTGGCCATGACCGACATGCCAGAAATGGTTGCGACCCTAAACGGTATCGGTGGTGGTGCATCTTTGTTAGTAGCAGCGGCTAACTACTTAGAAAGCCAAAAGCTGGCGGAAATGGGTAAGTTCGCAGTTTCTTACGATTGGTCTATCGCGGTTATCCTTTCGATTCTAATCGGTGCGGTTACTCTAACTGGTTCGTTCGTTGCGGTTGGTAAATTAAAAGGCAAGATTGGCGATTCAAATAAAGTAAAACTTTATAAGTGGATCGTAAAACTTTGCTTCGTAACCTTGATCGCAGGTGCGGGTTACTTCGCAGTAGAAAGCCAATTGAACTCTGATTACCTAATCCTAGGTTTGATCGTTGTATGTTTGATTCTTGGTGTGTGCTTGGTTATGCCAATCGGCGGCGCTGACATGCCAGTTGTGGTTTCTTTGTTGAACTCTTACTCGGGTCTAGCGGGTGCTGCCGCTGGTTTCGTACTAGGCAACAACGGTTTGATCATCACAGGTTCGCTTGTTGGTGCTTCTGGTATCATCCTAACCAGCATCATGTGTAAAGCGATGAACCGCTCTCTAACCAACGTATTGTTCGGTGGTTCTATGGCAGCAACGGCTGGCGTGAGTAAATCTGAAAACGATGCGTTCTACGACGGTAAAGTGAAATATTCCAGCGCTGACGAATTAGCTATGTTGCTAGAAAGCGCTCAAAAAGTGGTATTCGTTCCTGGTTACGGTCTAGCCGTTGCACAAGCACAGCACGCCACTCGCGAGCTAGCTAACATGCTTGAATCAAACGGTACTGAAGTGAAATATGCGATTCACCCAGTAGCGGGTCGTATGCCTGGTCACATGAACGTACTATTGGCGGAGGCTGAGGTACCGTATGATCAACTTGTTGAAATGGATACCATCAACCCTGAGTTCTCTCAAACTGACGTTGCTATCGTTCTTGGTGCGAACGACGTTGTGAACCCAGCGGCTTCGAAAGATCCAGCATCGCCAATCTTTGGTATGCCAATTCTTGACGTACACAACGCCAAAACCGTTGTTGTGGTTAAGCGTGGTCTATCGCCAGGTTTCGCAGGTATTCCAAACGAGTTGTTCATCCGTGAAAACTCTTTGATGGTACCAGGTGATGCGAAGAAAGTGCTGCAAGACACCATTGGTGCATTGAAAGATCTTTAATTAGATTTGCATTAGCACAATAAAAAAGCCCCGACTTGTCGGGGCTTTTTTATGTCTGTTATTTTCTAAAATAACTTACTCAGTAGAAATACCATATTGTTTTAAAATCTCAGCCACCTTGCCTTGGGTTTTAATCTTGGTGAAACCAATATCAAATTGCTCGGCTAAAAAGAGTGAGCGCCTTAAGAATCGAGGTGACAGAGCAAGATAGCCGTAACTTTTAGAATCCAAACAACCAGCCTGTTGCAACGTGCCGTTAATTTCATTGGTATTTAACATGTAATCAATCAAACGCGTGTCATCTAAGATGGCATCAATGCGATTGTTTTTTAGCATTTGATACATGCGGTTGGGAACATCATCCCCTTTAAGTAAGTGCACTTGCGTGCCTTTATTCTCGTTTATGTATTCATCCATCTTAGGGCTGTAGGCATAGCCCGAAGTGGCCGCAAAGCGCACATCGTTTAATGAGTTCATGTCTGAAAATTGCCAATCTGATTGAGCTGTGTAAAAACAATATTGCGTGGTGGAGATAGAGTGAGTAGGGAATATAAAATCTGGCGCTTCCTCTTTAAAGGTAGGTGCCACACCATCCAACCTGCCAGTTTTCACATCATTTAAAGCACGGTCATAAGGCTCGTTTGTATATACGACTTTAATGTCCACAGCCGCGTATGCCGCAATGGCAATATCAATAGCAAAGCCTTTTAACGCTTGATCTGCAGGGCAAGCATATGGGCACCAGTAATCGGGTGCGGTGATGTGCACTTGTTTGTTGTCTTCTGCGAACGCAGTTGGCATGAGCAGGGTAGTAGCAAGAGCAGCAGCTGAATAATATTTCACGGTAATAATGCAGTCATAAATGTTTTTTAAGTATAGCTTAGTTAATGGCTTGGCAGTTAATGCAGTGAGTGAATGCGATTAATAGCGTTTTTGCGTTAGTCGATGTGTTTATAACTTCCTTAAAAGAGTGACATATTTCTATTATTATTTATGTGTATAGGCTTGGTTTTATTACGAACATTCCCAATTGAGTTGTCGATCATTTGATAATGAACGGGAATATCGAGTTTTGTTTCAAATAAATGCCTAAGCTCGTTACTGGGAGTTTTCACATCTAGCCATTGTTTTGCTTGTTCAACTCTTAACATAACGGGCATGCGCTTATGAATACTTGCCAGTTGCTCACTGGCTTGTGTGGTGATCATGGCGCAAGAGGTGATTTTGCCGTTCCATTCATCCCAGATACCGGCAAATAGTAACGGCTCGTTCGCATAAATTTCATAGGCCTGTTTTTGGCCACTCTCACTTTGCCATTCAATATAACTGCTTGCCGGTATTAAGCAGCGTTTGTGTCGAAAGGGGTCTCGAAATGCACGGCTGGTTTCTAAGGTTTCTGCACGGGCATTAAACATGGCGTATTGGCTACTGGGCCCATCTGACCAATTGGGCACTAGCCACCATCTGGCTTCTATTAACTGAGGTTTTTCACTTGTTTGACGAATGATGGAGACTTGCTCGGTAGGCGCTAGGTTGTAGCGCGTAGCGCCTGTTACCTCCACGCCAAATTCATCAAATAAGCTCACCATGCCTTCGCTTATAACGTAATTGAATCGACCGCACATTGATCTTCTGCCTGTCATGGTTTAAATTTACTGTATATTTATACAGTAGTAAATTCATCATGAAAATACCCATTTACCCCCAATTTGTCTCTGCTGGTGGCTTCGAAAGTCCCGCAGATGACTATTTGGAAGATACTCTCAGTTTAGATGAGTTATTAATTCAACATCCTGCCGCTACGTATATGGTGTGGGCAAAGGGTCATTGCCAAGAGGCCATAGGCATATTTGATGGTGATTTGTTGCTGGTGGATCGCGCGCTGAGGCCCCGTCATGGCGACGTGGTGGTGGCGTTATTAGACGGGGAGTTAACCTGCAAAGTATTAGATCTGAAGCAAAACCGCTTGCTGGCCACTAGCCCCAATCAAATGGCGATTGAGATACCGGATGAATTGGATGTGTGTATTGAAGGGGTGATCCCATTTTCCATTCGTGCCCATAGGGGTTGGCCGTGTTTGCTCTAGTGGATTGCAATTCCTGCTATGCAAGTTGCGAGCAAATTTTTCGTCCAGAACTCAGGGGTAAGCCCGTTGTGGTGTTATCTAACAATGATGGTTTTGTGGTAGCTAGGAGCAAAGAAGCCAAAGCGTTGGGTATCGCAGATTTGAAACCCTTTCATGAAGTGGAAGAAATTCTTAAACAAAATAATGTGGCGATCTTTAGCTCGAATTATCCGCTATACGGAGACATCAGTCAGCGAGTAATGCACACCTTAAGTGGGTTTTCGCCCCATGTGGAAGTGTATTCAATTGATGAAATGTTTTTGTCGTTTCATGGTATGAAACACTTTGATTTGAACAGCATAGGGCAAACCATTAAACAAACCCTGTGGCGTGACATTCGAATGCCAGTGGGCGTGGGGATTGCTCCAACCAAAACCTTATCGAAGCTAGCAAACCGAGCGGCTAAAAATATCGCAAAGCTCAAGGGAGTGTGTGTGATGGACACACCTGAAAAATGGCAATGGATGCAAAAGCGCACACCGGTGAATAACGTATGGGGAATTGGCAATCGCCTTGCGGCGCATTTGAAGGAATTTGAAATATACACGGCTTATGATTTAGCCACAGCCAATGCTAAAACATTAAGACGCCGCTTAAGTATTAATGTGGAAAGGCTGATTACAGAGTTAAACGGCATCGCTTGCTTTGAGTTGGAAGAAATACCACAGCCTAAAAAGCAAATTTATTGTACGCGCTCATTTGGCGAAAAACTGACGGAACTGGAACCCATACAGCAAGCCATTGCGGTTTATGCTGGTAGAGCCGCGCAAAAGTTACGTATGCAAAATAGTTTTACTCCGGCCATTCACGTGTTTTTGCATACCTCTCCATGGCAGCCTAATTATTATTCCAATAGCATGACGGTTAAATTGTTATATCCCACTAATGATACTCGTATGATTTCTCATTATGCGCAAAGCGCCATCAAAAAAATGTATCGAGAAGGCTGTCGCTTCATGAAAGCCGGAGTGGGTTTGTTAGATATACAGGATCGGCACTTTTATCAGTACGACATGTTTTCACAAGGGCAAACTACGCACAGTGATGTACTGATGATGTTGTTGGATAAAACCAATGCAAGATGGGGGAGGAACACTGTATTTTTCGGTGCTGAAGGCATTCATAAAAAATGGGCCATGCGACAAAATTTTACATCACCCGCGTACACGACCAGTTGGGTCTCATTGCCAAACGTAAGATGTGTTTAGATGTGAGGTCGGATCACAATAGAACCTATCACTTAGTCACGAAATAGAAGTGCTGTTTTAACAAGAGAGTTGAGTGGTTTCCTGTCAGGACTCGAACTTGCCGCTTAGTCACTAAAGGGCAGTTTTATAAAGAGAATGGAGTGGTCTCCCCACCAGGACTCGAACCTGGAGCAGCCGCTTAGGAGGCGGCAGTTTTATCCTGTTAAACTATGGGGAGAACACGGGCATTTTACCTTTCACTCAAAAAAACTCAATAAACTCATACACTTAATTCCTCTTTACGAGCACTTATCTAGTCACTGTCTTTTGAACTAGATCTTGAGTATTGAGTCTGACAGGACTAAGGTAAACGCAGAAATAAAGCAGCTCGTAGAAGCTGTGATGAGAGAGATGAGGATTATGCTCGATACCAAACCTTTGCTGATAGCTCGCGAGTTCCCTGCGATTAAACGCCAAGCCCTTGAGATTTTACAAGTGAATTTGGGTTATTTGTGTAACCTGAGCTGCACCCATTGCCATGTGAATGCCGGGCCTCGTCGCACCGAATTAATGGACGAGGCTACCATTCAGTTGGTGCTGGATGTTATTAAATCCAGAGGCGTGAAAACCTTAGACTTAACCGGTGGTGCACCGGAGATGAATCCACATTTTCGCTACCTAGTGACAGAGGCTCGTAAGTTGGGTTGTGAGGTGATTGATCGTTGTAATATTACTATCTTGTCCGAGCCTGGCTATGAGGATTTGGCGCAGTTTTTAGCGGATCAAAAGGTAAAAGTGGTGGCATCATTACCGTGTTACACCCAAGAGAATGTGGATGCACAGCGCGGTAAAGGCGTATTTGATAGCAGCATTAAAGGCTTGCATGACTTAAATGCTTTGGGTTTTGGAAAAGCAGGCACAGGGTTGGAATTGGATTTGGTGTACAACCCAGGTGGTGCGTTTTTACCGCCGTCGCAACAATCGCTAGAGCAAGATTATAAGCAACGATTGATGGACGATTGGGGGATTGAGTTTAATCAGCTATACACGATCACGAATATGCCCATTTCGCGTTTTGGCTCTATGTTGGTATCCAAAGGTCAGTTCAATGATTACATGCAGTTGTTAATTGATAATTACCATGAGAAAAATTTAGACACAGTGATGTGTCGTAATACGGTCAGTGTGGATTATCAGGGTTATTTATACGATTGCGACTTTAACCAAATGTTGGCCATGCCATGCGAACACAAAGATCACAGCCCGCGTCATATACAAGATTTACTAAGTAGTGATCTTGCTGGTGAAAATATTGTAGTGGCGGGTCACTGTTTTGGTTGTACCGCAGGGGCAGGATCGTCTTGCGGTGGGGCTTTGTCTTAATTTATGAGTCGTTTTAATGTCTCTATTATTGTTCCGGTTTTTAATGAAGCGGATCAACTTACTCCATTAATGAATCGTTTGCGCTTACTGCAAGATCGCGTGACAGAAATCATCATTGTAGATGGTGGCAGTGATGATGGATCGTTTGAAAAACTGTCGAGCGAGTTTCAGGTGATTCAAGCGGAAAAAGGCCGTGCTAATCAAATGAATGCAGGTGCCGCACAAGCCACATCCACTTGGTTGATTTTTTTGCATGCCGATACACATTTATCACCGTCTCATATTAATGACATGATTAGTTTAGCCAGTTTGTCGCAATGGGGGCGGTTTGATGTGAAGTTGGATGATAGTGCCTGGGCATTTCGTATCATTGAATGGTTCATTAACAGACGTTCTAGTCTGACATCCATTGCCACTGGTGATCAATGTATCTTTGTGCGCAAACGTTTCTTTGATGAACTGGGTGGTTATGCATCATTACCCTTAATGGAAGATGTGGAATTTTGTAAGCGTGCGAAACGCCAAGCAAAGCCTGTGTGTTTACGTAAAGCGGTGACAACCTCCGCACGACGCTGGCAACAGTTTGGTGTGTTGAAGACGGTTCTACTAATGTGGAAATTACGCTTATATTTTTGGTTAGGTGTTTCGGCTGATGATCTTGCAAAACAGTATAGATAGGTTGGGTCTGTGTTAGATTTTATTGTTATTCAATTTGCTAAATATCCTCAATTAGGGAAAGTGAAAACGCGTCTTGCTCCTGATATAGGTGACGCTAATTGTTTAAAGCTGCATTATGAGTTAATGCAGCATACCCATGATACGCTTGCTGATTTTGTTAACGCTCGATCTGATATAAATGGCTTAGCTGTATTGTTTCTTGATCAATTGGGTCAAGACGAGGTTGTGAGTAATATTGCAGGTGTTACACCTATCTTGCTTCAAAGAGGGGAGGATCTTGGTGAAAAGATGGCGAATGCTTTGGCTTGGGGATTAAAACGTGCAAATAGAGTTTGCATTGTGGGGAGTGACTGTCCTGTGTTGACAGAGGCCGAATTATCACAAGCATTTGCTGTTTTAAGTGATAACGACAACGTCTTCATTACAGCTGAAGATGGCGGTTATGTTTTAGTTGGGGCTAGTCAATTAAATAGAGCCGTTTTTGCTGATGTCCCCTGGGGGAGTGGGCAAGTTATGGAAGTGACCCTTAAACGGTTATCTGAAAATCATGTTAAATCAGAAATATTAGGGCCGTTGTGGGATGTGGATCGAATTGAAGACTATCAGCGTCTTTTGAGTGTGATGTCAAATTGGCCAAGCCATTAAATTTACAATCTCGTCAAAAATAAAAAAGGCCAGAAAATTCTGACCTTTTTTATGAGTATTAGGAGCGCTACTCTGCTTCATTTGGCTGTTTAGCTTCTTCTTGTTGTTTTTTCTTTTCAGCCTCAGCTTGTTGTTTGCGTTGCTCTTCGTATTGCAGGTTGTTTACCAGTTGTTCTACATAACGCTGTTTCATACCACTTAAGGGTTGAAATGAGAAACCGCAAAATGTGAGATCTTTTTCTTCATTGTAAACAGCATGGCGTGCATCTAAACCACAGTCCATGGATTCATCACCCACATGCAAGGTGCTTTCATCATAGTTGGTCACGGCTTTAAGTTTGTCGGTGATGTTGCCTTTAAAATAGGCTTTGAAGCCAGAGCCAGAAATGTCTTGCAAGCGGCCTTTATAAATCTGTTTATCTTCGCTGGAACGGAATACGCAGTACACGCTGTAAGTACGGGGCACCATGGCACGATAGGCATTGCGACGTTGTAAGTACAATAGGCGGATAGGAAATTTGGCTATGTATTCTTGGTTTTGTGGGCGAAATTTTAAACCGCCTTCTACAAAGAATTTCACCAGTATGCCGCGGAAATCTGCGATGAGTTCTAAGCGTTTGCCCCGTTGTAAAATGTCATTGCCAGCATCGGGTACAAGCTTATCAAACGCGAAAGCTTTGGATTTTAAATCTACCTTGGTGATGGCGGTGGCGAAGGCTTCATCTTTGCCTTCAAAGCGCGCGGTTAACTTGGGCGCATAGCGGATTAGGCGTTGAATCGCACGATAGATTTCTTCTGGGCTTTCGAGGTAGTTTTCGTTTTTTTCTTCAGCTTGTTCCATGACAATCGTCTATCTTGCTTGAATTAAAAAATGGGGGCAGGTCTACCACCAAGTCAGGTTAGGCTTCACCTAAACGTTGGCGTTGACTATGTCCTTGTGCCGCGCCACTTCCGTTATATAAGTTTGGCTCATTTTTGCCGCCATGCAAGATTTTCAACAAGTTACGATTGCGTTGCTGATTATGGTAGATGACGATGCCATTGCGTTCATTAATGGCAATAACATCTTCAAAGCCTTGTTTTAGGCTGTGCCATTGAGAGGTTAAGCGTTCGTGCTCGGATTGAGGAAACGAGGCGATCAAGGTAAGCAGGCCTTGCTCCGAGCCTTCTAACTCATGCTGCAGTAAAAAGTCTAAGCGTCGATTTACATGAGCTTGATACGTTTTCAATGCAGTGACTTTTTTTGGGGTAATGCTTTCGATAGCCAGAATGTCACGGTCCAATAATGCAGCAGACTCTTCTTCAAGTACCTTTTGAAGATGAGACAAGGCGGATTGCTCGTCATCAAATAAACAATTCACATCTTTTAGTGCTGGCAGTGACATAACTTTCCTTTTATTTCAGTAGCTTATCGAATTTAATCATTTGCCCAGCAATACGCTCATAGTCAATTTTGTACTCGTTATTGGCCAATGCGCCTTTGATACGCTCAACAGCGGCATCGTCAATATCCGGCATTTTGGCTACTTCAGCCTCGATTTGTTGAATCGATTTGGCTTCTGAGCTGAGTTTGACTTGGGCACCTGAGGCTTTAGTCTCAGGGGCCTGTTTAGTACTCTGACCCGCCGCAGCGGCTTTTTCGGTGCTACGGGACTGTGTGCCGCCGCCTACACCTGTAGTGAGTTTGTTAATGTTCATATGCTTACCTTCCAATAATTAGAGTTCCTCGTAGACCTATAACGGCAGTCTTGAGTAAGGCTTTAGGTTTTTTTTAATTTTTTTTCAAAAAAACTCAAAATTGTACTAAAACCTGCCCCGGAGCTACGACCTTGCCCCTTACGATACGCTCAGATCGGCTGTTTTTTACTCTAATTTGGCGCCCTTCACGCCCATCATTTAAGGCTTCACCCGGCATTTTGACGCTCATTGCTCCTTTACTAGCAATAATCATGACTTTATCCCCCTTATAAATCATTAAAGCGGGCAAAATCAGGTAACTATTCAAAATGGTTTGGCCAGCCAAAGCCCTCTTAGATTGTTTTCCTATAACTTGTTCTTTTTTTAGATAATAACCATTGCGCTGATCGGCTAGGTTTTGCCGTTGAAGGTCTAAATGTGCCTCATCAATCACTTGGTCTTTGGCGAGTGGTTGATTCAAGACGACGATATCGGCAAATAAATTGACGTTAGTGGGCACATTTAAGGCCCAGGGACTGGTGTCTTGGCAGGCCACTTTAATATGGCTGCGACCGAGTTCTAGCGGTTGGGGCGCTTCAATGGTGAGTGGAATCTGGCATGTACTTAGGTTCAAGCGATCGTCCAGATAATTCAGATCAATATCGTATTCATATTCCGCCAACCCCATATTTTCTGCCATAGCGATAATCTGCTCCGACAGGTTCTGTTTAAGACTGGCTTCGAGTTGCTCATACCAAGACTGGCTATGTCCAGAACATGACAAGCTGAGCAAAAAGAAAGATATAAAAACTCTGTGTATCACTAAAATTTGTCCTATTCTCAATTAAGACAGCGCAATGCAAGGTATTCACACGAGCGTGGCATTTTTTTAACGCTATGCTTTTGTAATAGGAATGCTGCAAAGGGCATGCCGCTAAAAATGAGTTCATAGCAACTGATATCTGGGTTGTTTCATATGGAGTTTGTATATGGCCGGGGTACTTGATTCCGTCGACCAAAGGACCCAACTGGTAGGGGAAAACCGTCTAGAGCTTTTACTTTTTCGCTTAACAGGCCCACAGATTTACGGCATCAATGTGTTTAAAGTAAAAGAAGTCTTGCAGTGCCCAGCCTTAACCATTTTACCTAAGAGTCACCGTGTGGTGATCGGCGTTGCTCATATTCGTTCCGGTACAATTCCGATTATGGATATGGGGCTTGCGACGGGGAATCCTTCGGTGGGTGATCCTAAAGAATGCTTTGTGATCATTACGGAATACAACACAGCGACCCAAGGGTTTTTGGTCTCTGGGGTTGAGCGTATTGTAAATATGAACTGGGAAGAGATTCATCCACCACCAAAGGGAACAGGTCGTGAGCACTATCTAACAGCTGTGACGGAAGTGGAAGGCAAACTAGTTGAAATCATTGATGTTGAAAAAATCCTAGCAGAAGTATCGCCAATGGAGGAATCCATCAGTGAAGACATACTTGCCAGTTCACGCTCTGAAGAAAGTGATGAGGCGCCACGTGTATTAATTGCGGACGATTCTAAGATTGCACGTAAGCAGGTGACTCGTTGCTTAGAAGCATTAGGTGTAGAAGTTACGGCAAAAAATGATGGTCGTGAAGCGCTGAATCATTTACGAGAAATGGTGGAGTCCGGTGTGAACCCTGCGGATTATTACGCCATGATGATTTCGGATATTGAAATGCCTGAAATGGATGGTTATACCTTAACCACGGCGGTACGTAATGACCCGAATATGAACAAAATGCATATTATTTTGCACACATCCTTGAGTGGCGTGTTCAATCAAAGCATGGTGCAAAAAGTGGGCGCAAATGACTTTATCGCAAAATTTAACCCGGACGTGCTCGCTTCGAAAGTGGCTGAGCAAGTAAAAGCAGCTAAAAATAAGGCTTAAATATGGAAATAACCAAGCCAGATTTCGCATTGTTTCGAGATTACTTGGAGCGTGTTTGCGGTATTTTGTTAGGCGATAACAAAGAGTATCTGGTATCGAGCCGTTTGCGATCCATCATGAAGGAGCAAGGATTTACTTCTTTGACTGAATTGGTGAAAAAGCTAGAGATGGATTCACGCCTAAGGGAAAAAGTCGTGGACGCTATGACCACGAATGAAACCCTTTGGTTTCGTGATTCCCATCCATTTAAAATTTTGCAAGATCGCTTAATTCCGGAAATTTGCGCCAAGCAAAAAACCTTGGATATTTGGTGTGCAGCGGCGTCTACGGGACAAGAACCTTATTCAATTAGCATGATCATCGAGGAATTTAAGCGATCAAACCCAGGCAAATTGACTGGGGAAAAAATCATAGGAACGGATATTTCGAGTAGTGCTCTAGAGTTGGCAAAAAATGGTGTTTATGACCAATTAGCTCTGGGTCGTGGTATGCCACCTGATTTATTAACTCGATATTTTTCAAAGCACGAAAACAGCTGGAAAGTGAACGCCAATGTCGCAGCACGCATTCAGTATCGTATGTTGAATTTGTTGCATTCGTATTCATTATTAGGACGTTTTGATATCGTTTTTTGTCGTAACGTTTTAATTTATTTTTCCAGTGATCTCAAAAAAGACATTCTTACTCGTATTCATGGCACCCTTAAGCCAGGTGGGTACTTATTCTTAGGTGCCAGTGAAGCCTTGAGTGGCTTACCGGATCTTTATGAAATGGTGCAATGTAGCCCTGGGATTATTTATCGCCGTAAGGGTTAATTCAGCATTTTCATCACAGCACCTTCTGCCTTCAACTCTTAACTGTGTTCTACATTTTTAATGTGCGCATTTAGCGTGATGCTTTCATTTCTCCCTTAACTTTTGCTCGATTTTCATTTTCCGCTTTTTCCTAAAACGGCAATGTTTGCCGCTTTCTAATTCATCTTAAAATACCATAAGTCTCTGAATTAATTGGAAAAAATGTTTTGGCATAGGCGTTGCTATTACCTACTCAAGATATCAAACCAAATTGATAACCGATTCTGAGAGGCGCATATGTCCGCATTAGGATTCAAAAATTCGTTAGGCATTCATCCGCAAACCATGCAATTGCGCGCGGCTCGTGCAGAAATCCTTGCGAATAACCTAGCTAATGCGGATACCCCACACTACAAAGCACGAGATATGGATTTTAACGCTGTTCTAGAAGGGGAGTCTCGTCGCTCATTGCAAATGAATACCACCAACAAATTGCACTTAGAAGGCAACTTGCATACCGAGACGGAATTGTTATTCCGCAATCCATACCAGCCAGCTATTGATGGCAACACGGTTGATACGCAAATGGAGCAATCCTTCTATACAGAAAATGCATTACGGTATAACGCATCGTTCGAATTTTTAAACAGTAAATTTAATGGGTTGAAAGGGGCCATAAAAGGCCAGTAATCCTTAGTTGAATACGCAGTTGAAATGTTAGGAGAATAATAATGTCACTAACCAATGTTTTTAATATTGCAGGCACGGGTATGAATGCTCAATCGGTGCGTTTAAACACAACAGCATCGAATATCGCCAATGCGGAAACCGTGAGTTCCAGTATTGATGAAACCTATAAAGCACGTAAACCTTGGTTCAGTGTGCTGGAAAAAAATTGGTCAAATGTAAAAGGGTTGAATCAAAAATTAGATATCCGTTCGCAAGTCGGCGATGGCGTACAAGTGAAAGGGATTGTGGAAAGCGATGCACCTTTGAAAAAACGTTACCAGCCATTTCATCCAATGGCGGATGAAGAAGGTTACGTATTGTACCCAAATGTAAATGTGGTGGAGGAGATGACGGACATGATGAGTTCATCACGTAGTTACCAGATGAATGTGGAAATGATGAAAACCGCTAAGCAAATGTTGCAACGGACATTAACGCTTGGACAATAATTATTTCGAATGTTGAAGGAAATGACACTGAAAAAATGGGATGAGTTCATCTCGTAGCTACCAAATAAATGTAGAGATGATGAAAACTGATAGGCAGATGTAGCAACGGACATTAACACTTGGTCAATGATTATTAGATTTTAATCGAGAACCTAAAAGTTAAAAATTTATATGCAAGTATTAAAGATTAGATAATGGATCGAATAGGCATGATTGACATCATCAGGAGTAAATTATGGCTGATGTAAATGGGGTTGGCACATCGCAAGCTGCGTTGGATCAATACGCGCAAAGTGAGAGGCCAGTTGAAAAATCCAATGAACTAGGGAAAAACGATTTCCTTAAATTGTTGGTGGCTCAAATGAATAACCAAAACCCATTGGAGCCACAAGACAACACGGAGTTTGTGGCTCAGTTAGCGCAATTTAGCTCGGTCGAAGGGATTGATAATTTAAATCAAACCGTTGATGACATGGCGTCCGAATTACGATCTAGCCAGGCATTACAAGCATCTTCGTTAGTGGGTCAATCCGTTGTGGTTCCGTCTAATGAATTTGGGTTCTTACAAAGTGGTGATTTGATTGCCAGTTACAGTGAAGTTCCTGCAACCACCATGAATGTGAATTTACAAATCAAAAATAAGAGTGGTCAAACCATTGAAACCATTGATTTGGGTTATCACGAAAAAGGCGCCATGTCTTTGCGTTGGGATGGCGCAAATTTGGAAATGGATGGGGAAATTGTGGACCTGGATCGCTCGAAATTAAATCGACAAGAATATTACGTGGATGAGGATGGTAATCAAATTTTAGATGACAACGGCAAACCTATTCCGGTGCCGTATCCAATGGGCGAATACAAATTTGTGGTGACGGCTTCCATTGATGGAAAAGCGGAAGGATTAGACACCGCCATGAGCGGCAAAGTGGACAGCGTCACCTTGGGCAGTAATAACCAAATTACATTGAATTTAGCGGGTGGCACCAAAGCGTCGCTGTCCGATGTGCAACAAATTTTAGATTAATCGGACCCAGTTGGGTGGAGGAGTAAATCATGGCGTTTAATATAGGTTTAAGTGGTATTCGTGCTGCGTCCGTGGATTTGGAAGTCACCGGTAATAACGTGGCCAATGCCAGTACAATCGGTTTTAAAGAATCGCGTGCAGAGTTTGCCGATGTGTATACCACAACCATTTTAGGTACGGGAACAAAACCGGTGGGTAGTGGTGTGTTGGTGGATAATGTTCGTCAAGAATTTAGCCAAGGCAACATCAGTGGAACTGAAAACGCGTTGGATATGGCCATCGATGGTACTGGCTTTTTTATTCTAAACGACAATGGTATTGAGTCTTACACTCGTGCCGGTTTATTTGGTTTGGATAAAGACGGGTATGTGGTGGCGAACAACAACGCACGTTTACAAGGCTATGAAGCTAACGGCGATGGTGTGGTTAATGGTGTATTAGGTGATATTCAAATCCGAATCGGTAATCAGCCTCCTGCGTTAACCTCTCGAGTATCATCAATTTTAAACTTAGATGCTTCGGAATCGGTTAAACAGGAGTTAGGCTCTACTACGAGTACAACCGGTTTAGCTGTCGCGGTGCCAGATGCCGGTATCGCAGATAGTACTGCCACTATTTTAAGTACAGTAGGGCAGGCCACAACCGCCGGAACACGTACGGCATTGACCTTTGATAATGGTGGTGTGGATTTATCTGCGGCGGCATTTGTGACTGTACCTGCCGACCCTGGCCCATTTAGTTTTGATATAGATCCATTTGATGGTACCGGTTTGCAAACCATTACGATAGCAGCGGGCGTAATTACCGTAGGTGCCACGCCAACTCAGCATTTACAAAATATTTTGAATGCTATTCAAACGGAATTGGATACAGCGTTTGGTAATAATGAATTTGAAGTCACAACCAATCAATCGCCTCTGACCTCACCATTGGTATCACCTACTAATTTGCGCATTGAACGCGCTGGTTTTGATGCCACCATCGGCACCAGTTTTTCATTAACTAATGGCGACGCCGGTTTTATTGCTGCCTTTGGTGATCCAGTTGCAAATACTAATTTAACAACCGGTGTGGCAGGTAGTCAGTTGTTTGTTGGTTCTAATCCTTTAACGGCAGACTTTAGAAGTATTCCGGGCACCAGTACAACGACTCGTACCACATCAACGCCGCCGTTAGCTATGACCAGTTTTGTAGCCGGTGATCACGCGGTGCTCACGTCATCCATTACCAATGGTGCCAACATTGTTATGGATTTATCCGGTGCGGATTCTTTGGTGTTTGATATGGAAGTCACCGATACCAGTGGTACCACAACCACGCAAACCATCACCTTGGATAACGCTGCATTGGTTGCCTTACCTGCGGGTAATATTGCACAGGTAACCCAAGATGAAATTCGCCAAGTCATTGCAGCGCAAATTGGTGGTGGTGCGTTAGCGGGTTTGGTGAACGTATCAGCAGGTCATCCAATGACCTTTACTGCAAACACGGCTGATAATGGTGACACCATTATCTTGGTGCCAAATGCCGCCAGTACTAACTACGATTTAAGTAATATTGGTTATGCAGCATCAAATCGCACTGCAACTGGTACAGCCGATATCGATGCCAACAACGAATTCCGCATGCAAATCACAGGTCCAACTGTGGCAGAAGATTCGTCTGCTTATAATATTGTGATTCCAACTAATACCTATGCCACGCTCGATGATTTAGCGGCCGCTATTCAAACGGAAATTGATTTGCGCACAGGTGCAAACGGTTTGGCAGGACGAGTCACGGTAGAAGCGGTCGGCGGACAACTTGTATTTACCAATACTGAAGTGGGTGCCGGCTATGGCGTGCAATTTAGTCAAAGTACGGGTTTGGGCGCAGCAGAAGGTTTAGCCTCTCTAGCCGCGTTGGAATTGGATAACCCGTCAGTATTCTTAGGGACAGATGAAATTGATCGTGCTAATTCATTCCGTATTACATTAACTGTGCCTGCGCCGGATGTGGATGGTCGCTCTGGCACCACCACGATTACATTGGATGAAGAGTACCGTTCGGTGCAGCAAGTAGCGGCATCGATTAATCGTCAAATTAGCAGCCTGGATAGCGATGCGTTTATTGGGGTACGTGCCGAGGCGGTAGAAATTGTACCTAACGTGGTACCACCGCAATACAAATTGCAGTTTGTGGCAACCGAAGACGGTGAAGCCTCAACCATTACCGTTTCGGATTTCATTGCCCTTGGTGATGATGTCACCGTGGATGAAATGTATGGTTTGATTCAAATTGATGAAGACGATAACAGTTTATTAACCCAAGGTATTGAAGGGGTTAATAATGAATACCCTGCGCAAATAGTGACGCTAACCGATCCTGATGGAAATGAAATAGAAATTGAAACTGAGGAAAACGCCGAGGCCAATGAAATAGCTGCCATCTATAATCGACAAGCTGGCGTAACCGCATCCGCAAGCTCGCAGTTGACCATTCCATTATCGGGTTACAACAACCCTGGCAATAACATGTCACTGTTTTTAAATGGTCAAGAGCTCACATCCACAAGCTTGCCGGAAATTGCCGAAGAAATAAACAGCTTGGTTGGTACGACGTTGCCAGGGTTTAACGCAGAGCTTAATGATGATGGTGATTTAATCATTACCAACAGCATAGGTCGTGATATTAAAGTTGAAATTAGTTCACCAACGGTGACGGATAGTATCGTAGTGCAGGGCTCTGAAAATGCTGGTCCAGTTGTATTGGGTGGTACAGCCACAGCCGATGTGGCGGCGGTTGTCGGTGGTACAGTGGACATTATTTTGAATGAAGGCTACACCCTTTCAAATCCATTGCCATCAGTATCCGGTATTTTTGGCGCCTTAACAGCGGATGAATTCGAAGACTATGTGTTAAATAGTTTTGATCCGGACGACCAAAATACTTATAACCATGCCACCAGTACGACCATCTATGACAGCTTGGGTAATAGTCACATCATGACGCAGTTCTTCGTGAAAGAACCGGTGGACCCGACTCGACCTAACGAAGAAAACATTTGGGCCATGTATGTTCAAATTGATGGTCAAGAAATAGGGGACCCAGATTCCACTTTATCTTTCCCTGAAAATTTAGAACCCACACGTTTACGTTATGAATTATTCTTTAATCCAGATGGCACACTGGATGAAGATGCCACGGGTGATTTATTCGTAACTAACTGGGACCCAATCAATGCCGACGGCGCACCAACCGGCGCACTGAAATCATTAAATGTATTAGAGGGGGGGTTACCGTTAACCAGTCCTGCCACTAACTCAAATTTCCAAATTTTCTTGGACGGCTCCACTCAGTTTGGTAGTCCATTCAGCGTGGCAGAAGTATCGCAAAATGGTTATACCACAGGTCGATTAACCGGTTTGGAAATTGATGCGGATGGTTTCATTTTTGCGCGATTCACCAATGGTCAAGCACAAGTATTAGGTCAAGTGGCGCTAGCAAGCTTTAAAAATCCAGAAGGCTTAGTGCCATTGGGTGATACTGCTTGGGGCGAATCATTTGAATCCGGCGGTCCGACAGTGGGTTCACCACGAACCGGTACGTTTGGTAACTTGCGGGCCTCTGCGTTAGAAGAAAGTAATGTGGATTTATCCGAAGAACTGGTGGGTTTAATTATTGCTCAACGTAATTTCCAGGCCAGTGCAAAAACCATTGAAACATCGGATACGGTTACTCAGACCATTATCCAGTTATAAACTAACTCCGGCACTTTTTAATGGGTGCCGGAACATATTTAAGATCTATTGATACGTCACGGCAAAGCTTATCCGCTTTTGCCGTGTGTATGTATGTGTGTATGTGTAGATGAAAAAAATGGCTTAAAAACTCAAATAAGCTATCTCTATTCCTAGCGAAAAAGCCTTATATACAAGGCTTTTTCTCTTTCTAATGATGTGTTCATATACTTGGCACCCCACTTGCAATTCCCTAAATAAGTAATGCGTTTGCCGCTTTTTTCAAAGTCAAACGTGAAAGATTTAGGAGGATGTATGGATCGCGCGTTATATATCGCCATGTCCGGCGCCAAACAAAATACTCTGGGTCAAACGGCCGAGGCCAATAATCTCGCCAATGTGAGCACGACAGGTTTTCGTCGTGATTTCGAACACGCTCGATCAATGCCTGTGTTCGGTGACTATTACCCAACCCGTGCCTATGCCATGGAAGAGCGCCCAGCCAGTGATTTTAATCCAGGTACCTTGGTGTACACAGGTCGTGACTTGGATATTGCCATCGATAACCAAGGCTGGATTGCTGTGCAAGATGCCAACGGGGAAGAAGCTTACACCCGACGTGGTGACTTGCAGGTGGATGCCTTGGGTCGACTCATGAATGGAGAAGGGTTACAAGTCATGGGTGTCGGTGGGCCGTTGGTGGTGCCACCTTATGAGAAATTAGAAATTGCATCTGACGGTACTATTTCCATTCAAGCATTAGGGGAAGAGCCTGCCGTGGTAGCCGATGTGGAACGAGTCAAATTGGTGTTACCGGATTTAACTCAAATGGAAAAAGGCGAAGATGGTTTATTTCGCATGCGTGATCAACAACCGGGTCAGGTGCAACCATTGGATGCCACGGTGAAAGTGGAGTCAGGACATTTAGAACACAGTAACGTGAACGCCGTGCAATCGTTAACACAGATTATGTCTTTGCATCGTCAGTATGAGCTACAGGTGAAGATGATGAAAACCACAGACGAAAATGCACAAGTGACACAACAGATTCTGGAAATTCAATAATTCTTTATGGGTTTTAACGATGTGGATGTTTCACATCAAGGAGAAATCAAATGCATTCTGCTTTATGGGTGAGTAAGACAGGGTTAAATGCCCAAGATTATAACCTAACCACCATATCCAATAACCTAGCTAACGTATCGACTACGGGCTTTAAAAAAGATCGAGCGGTGTTTGAAGATTTGATTTATCAAATTCAACGCCAACCCGGAGCCCTGTCCAGCCAAGATTCGCGCTTGCCTTCTGGTTTGCAATTAGGCACAGGTGTAAAAGTCGCGGGGACACAAAAAATTCATACGACGGGCACGTTGCAAGAAACATCTCAGCCTTTGGATATGGCCATTAACGGTCGCGGTTTTTTTCAAATCGCATTACCCGATGGCACTATAGCCTATACCCGTGATGGTACTTTTCATATGGATGCCGAAGGGCAAATTGTGAATGCGGTAGGTTATCTACTTGAGCCGAATATTACCATTCCAGATCAAACCAATACGTTAACCATTAGCCGTGACGGTATTGTGAGTGTGACGCAATTTGGTGAAACCGATCCACAAGAAATAGGCCAAATTGATGTGGTGGATTTTATTAACCCTGCAGGTTTGCAGGCTGTGGGCGGAAACCTGTTTTTAGAAACGGCTTCCAGTGGTGCTCCAGAAGTTGGGGTAGCTGGTGAAGAAGGGTTTGGCTCTATTGAGCAAGGGTTTTTGGAAAACTCCAATGTGAAAGTAGTGGAAGAGTTAGTGCAAATGATTCAAGTGCAAAGGGCTTATGAAATGAATTCGAAAGTCGTGAGTAGTGCGGATCAGATGTTGCAATACCTTGCGCAAAATACCTAATGTCTTTGATATTGGATACATCAATTGAGAGTTGAAAACGAGTTGAGGTACACCATGAAATATTTAGGAATCAGTTTACTTGCCATGGTGCTTTCTGGATGCAGCACAGTCATGCCGGTGGATGCTACACCGGATGATCCAAAATTTGCTCCGGTACCGGCGCAATCGTTAACGCCACCACCGACGACAGATGGCTCTTTATATCAAGCAAACTATGCGCTCTCACTTTACAGTGATCAACGAGCAAAGCGCATTGGTGATGTGATTACTGTGATGCTGCAGGAAGAGACGCAAGCGTCCAAGTCTAATAGTTCCACATTACAAAAAGACAGCGAAGTGGATTTGGGTGCGGTGAGTATGTTTAACCGTACGCCGTCAATCTTAGAAGCAAACGGCACAACGACGCGAGCATTTACGGGTTCTGGCGATGCGGATCAAAGTAACAGTTTACAAGGTCAAATCACGGTGACCATTAGTGACATCTTGCCCAATGGCGTATTAGAGGTACGGGGTGAAAAATGGCTGAGCTTAAATGAAGGGGATGAGTTCATTCGAGTACGTGGCTTGGTCCGACCACAAGATATTGGTCCGGATAACACTGTGATGTCTACCAAATTAGCGGATGCGCGAATCAGTTATGGCGGCACTGGTCAGGTGGCCAATGCCAGTAAACAAGGCTGGATGACCCGTTTCTTCAACAGCAAATGGTGGCCGTTCTAAGTCACTGCTGTATTGATGCCCAAAGGCTATTAAGACGGCGGGCTTTTTGCAGGTATAGTAGATTGTGACGATGCGCTGGCAGTAGAGAGGTTAAATGTGATGGCGATTGGTAAAGGAAAATGGCTAAGCCTTGTGATGATACTGGTTTTATCCAGCACGGCTTATAGTCAGCGCATTAAAGATATTACCTCGGTTGCTGGTGTTCGCTCTAATCAAATGGTGGGTTACGGCTTAGTGGTGGGCTTAGATGGCACAGGTGATAAAGCGCCATTCACTAATCAAACCTTTATCAACATGATGAATGAGTTTGGTATTTCAATTCCGCCGGGAACCGATCCAAAGTTAAAAAATATTGCAGCGGTCTCATTAACAGCCAATTTACCGCCGTTTGCCAAACCAGGACAAACCATAGATGTAACCGTATCCAGTATTGGTAATGCGAAAAGTTTACGGGGAGGTACCTTGCTGTTTGCCCCCTTAAGGGGGGCAGATGGACAAGTGTATGCTGTAGCACAAGGTAACTTAGTCGTTGGTGGTTTTGGCGCTGAAGGGGCAGATGGCTCTAAAATTACAGTGAATGTACCCAGTGTAGGCCGCATTCCAAATGGGGCAACAGTAGAGCGTCCTGTGGCCAATGGATTTTCCCGCGGCGACAGCTTGGTGTTGAATTTAAACAGCCCAGATTTTACCACGGCCAAACGTTTATCTGATCGCATTAATGATTTGTTAGGCCCGGAAACCGCTTATGCGGTGGATGCTACATCGGTAAGAGTCAGTGCGCCGCGTGATCCGAGTCAGCGTGTGTCATTTTTATCCATGATTGAGAATTTGGATGTCACACCGGGAGAAGCCACCGCTAAAGTGATCATTAATTCACGCACCGGCACCATTGTCATTGGTAAACATGTGCGCATTGATCCCGTGGCCGTGACCCATGGTAGCTTGACCGTTACCGTAAAAGAGAATTTTCAAGTGGATCAGCCTAATGCCTTTGCTGATGGTGAAACCGTGGTGACGCCACAAACGGAAGTGAATGTGGATGAAGAAGGTAACCCCATGTTTGTGTTCGCACCTGGCGTGTCATTGGATGAAATCGTCAAAGCCGTCAACGAGGTGGGAGCGGCTCCAGGTGATTTGATGGCGATATTAGAAGCACTCAAACAAGCCGGTGCCTTAAATGCTGAGCTTATCGTGATTTAATTTATGGGAAGACGGGAATGGATAACCTGAGTAGCAAACAAAGCACCATGGCGTATTTGATCTCGTTAGAGGAAGATGTTCAAAAACTTGCGCAAGAACACAGTCTCGCTACGTTGGAGCACAAATTAAAATTACGCCAAGAAACGTTAGAGTATTTGTTTGGACAATTCTTGGATGAAATTAATAACGACGATATGCAAGTTTTAAAAGACATCCAAGCAAAAAGCCAAGCACTTATCGAAGAAATGCAATCCAGTAAACATGATAAATCCCAAGAAATAATAAAATACAAAAATACGGGTAAACGTATTCGTTTATACACAGATATTGCGCAACAAAAATAACTTGCCGCAAGTGGCAATCATTGCCGCTTTTTCCCCTATCTAAAAATTTAAATTCCTTATAAATCAGTCGATTAGGGAATTGGCCTGAGCTTTGCTTTGTATTGCCTATGCAGCGAAGAAGACGTGATCATGAATAACATCAGTAACACCTATAACTATAACGATCTTGCGTCATTGAATGCCATCAGCAATGTGGGTCGTGAAGATCAAGCTGAAGCATTAAAGCAAGTGGCTCATCAGTTCGAGTCTATGTTCATCAGCATGATGTTAAAAAGCATGCGAGATGCGAACGAGGTGTTTGAAGAAGACAACCCGTTGAACAGTAATGAGTCAAAATTTTATCGCCAAATGTTTGATGATCAATTGGCGCTATCTTTAAGCCAAGGCGAAGGCATTGGTTTAGCGGATAGTATTTATCGTCAATTAAAAGATCAGTTTGATGTCAAAGATGGCAATACGGATAAACCAAATAAATCAGTTCCAATTCGCGAATTTAATGGCATGAATCCTTTCTCCAGTTTGAAACCGAAATTGGACCTACCGCAATTTCAAAGTGAACAAAAAGCTTATGAATTAGATGATGGGCGTCAAGTTAAGCCATTACAAAGTCAACACACTGGGATGTCGCTTGAGACACAACCTATTATCCAATCAGTCATTGAAACATCTCAACCTGCATTGAAAGATGCGGTTCCTCAAGCACATGTGGTACCTGAGGTTAAACAAACGCAAAACAGTATAAAAAATGAGACACCACTGGGGCCTATTACGAAACAGTCAGGGTTTCAAACCCCGCAAGAATTTGTGGACACGCTTTGGCCTGTGGCGAAAAAAGTGGGTGAATATATGGGCGTCGAGCCTAAAGCCATTATGGCTCAAGCGGCTTTGGAAACGGGCTGGGGTAAATTCATCATTCATCAAGCCGATGGCAATAACAGCCATAATTTATTTGGTATTAAAGCGGATCATAGATGGGATGGTTCGGTTGCTCGTGTGTCCACTCTGGAATACCGTGATGGTTTAGCGCAAAAAGAAGTGGCGCCTTTTAGAGTGTATGACTCTTACGAGCATTCGTTGAAAGACTATGCCCAATTTGTGAAAGACAGTGAGCGTTATCAAAAAGCCATAGAAAATGGTAGCAGTATAAAAGGATACAGCGAGGGCTTGCAGCAAGGTGGTTACGCAACGGATCCAAACTACGCCAAGAAAATTCAGCGCATTGCTCATGGTGATGTGCTTGCACAAGCCATTGAACGTACTGGTCGAGGATAATTATGGCCAACTTGCTTAACATTGGTATTTCTGGATTACGGGTGCATCAAACCGCACTAACCGTTACAGGTCATAATATTGCCAATGTGGATACCGAAGGGTACAGCCGTCAAGAAGCGACCATTACCAATAATACACCGCAATTTAGAGGGGGAGTATGGATCGGTAGTGGCGCCATGGTGGAAGATGTACGTCGTGTATTCGATGAATTTTTGGTTGGGCAATTACAGAAAGACACTTCCACGTTTAATTATTTTGAAACCCTCACAACCAATGCGGAGCAAATTGATAAATTATTAGCAGATCCAGGAACGGGTATTCAGCCAGGCATAGAAAATATGTTTGGCGCATTACAAGCCGCCATTGATGACCCTAGCTCTTTACCTGCTCGCCAAGTGGTCATCAGTGAATCGCAAGGTTTGGTGGATCGCTTCCATTCAATCCAAGATCGACTAGATGATAGTAATAAAATCCTTAACGGACAGTTAGGTGCAATCACGACGCAAATTTCGACTCTAGGTGAGTCCATTGCAGAGCTTAATAAGCAAATACAATTTGCCACGGCATCGGCAAGTGGAAATTATCCGAATGATCTTTTAGATAAACGGGATCTAGCCATTAAAGAATTGGCTGAATTAGTCAGTGTCACTGTAGTGACGCAAGACGATGATGCCGTGAATATTTTTATCGGTAATGGCCAACCCCTTGTCCTTGGTAAAGATTTTAATACGGTGACTACAAAAACGGGCAGTTTAGATCCCACACGAGATGCTATTATTTTTGAACGTGACGGGGTAACTCAAGACATCACGAATGAGCTTACAGGTGGGCAGGTTGGTGGAATCATTGAATTCCGTAAACAAGTGTTGGACCCCGTAACCAATCAACTTGGTCGCATAGCGATTGCTTTACAGTATAACTTTAACGAACAGCATGCGTTGGGTATTGATATCAATGGGCAAGCAGGTGGCTTGTATTTTTCTGATGTAAATGACCCAAAGGTGGCCCGTGCTCGTGTCATTGGTAATGCAGAAAATGCATTGCCGGATGATCGGGTGATGGGTATTTATATTACAGACACTAATGAGTTGACGGACAGCGAATATAAAGTTGAATTTACAGGACCGAATGATTACACCTTTAAAGTGACCCGTGTTAGCGATGGTGAAATCATGCTACATACGGCGTTAAGTACGGCCTATCCTGAAAGCTTTAACATGGATGGGTTTGATTTAACATTTGAAGCAGGATCATTTAAAGAAGGGGATTCATTTTATTTAATGCCAACGCGTACGGGCGCTGCGGACATTGAGTTAGACATTGAACTGCCGCAAGAAATTGCTTTAGCGACAGCGGTAATGACGGATTATGACGTGGGTAATATCGGTGAAGCGATTATCAGCCCAGGACAGGTTTATGACGCAACAACGGAGGCATTTTCAGTGCCGGGTGCGTTATCACCACCACTATTGGTGAAGTTCACCAGTGATACCACATACGATGTATTGGATAACTCGGACCCGAATAATCCTGTGCCATTATTCCCTCCCATTATGAATCAAATTTACACACCGGGTGTGGTAAATAATTTATTGCCTAAGGATGAAAGCAAAACCGCTGTTACTAGCTTAGGTGGATACATTCCTGCTAGTGCATTTTATCAAGATTACACAGCGGTATTTCAAACCCCTGGAAATGGTTTTTTTCCTGCAAGAATTACATTAAGTGACCCCGATCCTATCACTGGTGGAACAAAGAGCCGTGGCGTATTAACCATTCCTGCGCAAACACCCGCCAAAGAAATTGCACAAATATTAAGTGATCAACGAGGCGTGACCGCTTCTGCACGAACCACAATTCAGTTAACGAATTTTGTAGATGACCCTGGTGGTTTTATGCAACAGGAGCTGTACTTAAATGGCATAGAATTAACCGACACTTTGCCTGATAACCAAGTTAAGTATGCAGAAGGCTATCCTAGAGATGTGCCGAATCCTATTAATGCGAATTTTATTGCGGATCGAATTAACGCCAACTTTGATTTTCAAGATATGGGCATTGTAGCGGTGAGTGACGGTAGCACCGTAACCATTACTGCGCTAAATGGGGAGGATTTATCCATCGAATTTCAAGGAGACCATGGCGATAGCATGGCGGTTTCCAATGGTTCGGATACTTATGTGCGCGCGACCGGTAACGCTACATCAGAGGCATTATCTAAATACGATGGTTATGATTTTAGTGAAGGGGGTCCATTCACTTATGAATTCAATGTGCCTGGGCAAGGTACGTTTAATATTGAATTAACAGGAACCTATGCAACTGGGGCGGACTTACTTCAAGGTATCGAAGATGCCATTACCAGCACTCCGTATTTTTACAATGGTAATGTGGATGTGGACATAGATGAGAAAGGGAACATTTCGTTTCAAACTCGTTTGGATGTGAGCCCCTATGGCACCAACGGCAGTGCTAAATTAACCATGGGTGGACAAGTAAAGGTAGTGCTTGATGAAGGCATTACCATGGAATCGCAGCCGCCATTCAGTAATTTATTTGAAGAGAATCCAGAACAAAAGCCCGTTTATTTAGGTTATGACTTGACCATGGAAGGGGTGCCTAAAGCTGGAGACATGTTTTATGTGGATTTCAATGAAGACGCCGTTACCGACAATCGTAATGGCGCCCTATTAGGTGGTATTCAAAATAAAGAAATCGTGGAAGGGGATATGACCTTCAGTGAAGCTTATGGGCGCATGGTTGAAGAAGTAGGTTCTATTACGGCGCGTGCGCAGATCAATCAGGATAGCTCGAAAGTTTTGTTACAAAACACTCAAGACAGCGTGAATGCGGTGAGCGGAGTGAATTTAGATGAAGAAGCGGCAAAATTGATTCAATACGAATTGGGATATAACGCTTCGGCTCAAGTTATTTCCGTAGCGAGAGATATATTTAATACCCTCATCGGAATCTTTTAATAGATGAATAAAGAGTAATAGAGCGAGGCAGTTATGCGTATATCGACTATGCAGCAATTTAATACCGGGCTGCGTTCTATTTTGGATAACCAAGAAGGGACGTTGAGAACCCAGCAACAAATTTCCACCGGGCGTCGGGTATTAACACCAGCAGATGACCCAATTGCGTCAACGCGTATTCTGCAGCTACAGCAAGACATTAGTCTACGTGAGCAATACCAAAAAAACGTCGATGCGGCAAAAAACCGCCTTAATCTTGAGGAAGCTATTTTAGATGGTGTTACCGAGAACATTGCTCGTATACGTGAATTAACGGTGAATGCCGGCAACGGCTCCATGACCAAAGAAGATCGGACATATATCGCGGCGGAAATCAGTCAAAGATTAGACGCATTAGAAGATCTAATGAATACAAAGGATGCCAGTAATACGTATATCTTTTCCGGTTTTAAGGGTGAGACACTACCATTTGAACGTCGCCCTGGAGGTGGGGTGATTTATCAAGGGGATGATGGAGAGCGCTTTTTAGAGATCAGTAATAGTACGAAGGTGCAAACAAACGACACAGGTAAAAAGATATTTGTGGATGTCAAAAGTGCTGAAAGTACCTTTTATACTCGAGATAATACAAAAAATATCGGCACAGGCTTTATCAGTAATGGCTTTACTTCTGATCAAGAGCTATACGACGAGTTTTATCCAGAGGACATGAAAATTATCTTTAACCCAGATGGGTTTATTTCGCCTCCAGGGCCTAATTTTAGCGTGGTATCCAAATCAGATAATCGCCCGATTGATGGTTTCAGCGGGGTTGCTTATACACCAGGAACAGAAATAGTCGTAAAGGGCGCCAATTTTAAAATATCTGGTGATCCAGAGCCTGGGGATAGCTTTTTTCTAATAAGTTCAGAAAAACAATCAGTTACCGATACAGTAGCCGGTTTGATCGAGGGTTTACGCACGTTAGATGATAACCCTGAAGACAGCGCCAGTTTAGATGAACTACTAGAAACGACCTTATTGAATTTGGATTTTGCTCAAACCAGTGTCTCAGAGGTTCGCAGTGAAATCGGTGGCCGCTTAAATACAGTGGATAACATCGATAACCTACACCAAGATGTAGACCTAGTGAGCCAAGAAGTGCTCAGTGGCTTGCAAGATGTGGATTTTGCTGAGGCAGTTAGCCGGTTGTCGTTACAAAGCTTCTTGTTAGAGGCGGCACAGCAGAGCTTTACACAGATTAATAGGCTATCTTTGTTTAATACTTTATAGCTCGCATGAATAACAATATTGGTTCAGTTGTTGCTTGATTATAAAAATGATCGAAAATTGACAGCATAAGAGGTCATCATGTTTGATGGTCAAACCATATTGATAACTGGCGGCACGGGTTCTTTTGGTAAGAAATATACTGAAACACTTCTAACTCGCTATAAGCCTAAAAAAATCATCATCTTTTCACGTGATGAGCTTAAGCAGTTCGAAATGCAGCAGACTTATAATCAAGAATGCATGCGTTACTTTATTGGGGATGTGAGAGATAAAGAAAGGCTATTACAAGCCTGTAAAGGTGTGGACTATATTATCCACGCTGCTGCAATGAAGCAGGTTCCTGCTGCTGAATATAATCCTACCGAATGTATTAAAACCAATATTGATGGCGCTGAAAACGTTATACGAGCAGCTATTGATAATGGTGTCAAAAAAGTTATTGCATTATCAACTGATAAAGCCGCAAATCCAGTTAACTTATATGGTGCGACAAAACTATGTAGCGACAAGTTATTTGTAGCTGCAAATAACATGGTTGGTGGAGAAATACCAAGATTTGCAGTGGTGCGCTATGGAAATGTGGTTGGGAGTCGAGGTTCAGTTGTCCCATTCTTCAATAAATTAATTGAAGAAGGTGCTGACAGCCTACCTATAACTGATTTTAGTATGACGAGATTTTGGATCACTTTGCAACAAGGAGTGGATTTTGTGATTAAAAATTTCTCTAGAATGAAAGGAGGAGAAATATTTGTACCAAAGATCCCATCCGTGAAAATGATTGACTTAGCTCAGGCTATCGCTCCAGGTATTAAAATGCACGAGATCGGTATTCGTCCCGGGGAGAAACTCCACGAAAAAATGTGCCCAAGAGATGACAGCTATCGAACCTTGGAGTTTGAGGATCATTATGTCATAGCGCCCTCCATCAGTTTTTATGATGGCAGGACCAATTTTGCCATGAATAATCTAGGTGAAGAGGGGAAACCAGTTGCACAAGGGTTCTCTTATGACTCCGGCACAAACGAGTGGTTTCTTGATGTGAAGGAAACGCAAAGTTTGCTGGTGGCTTCGAAAGAATAAGTGAACAAGGAGAATAAATGAAAACGGAACAGGAAAGCTTTTGGGCCGGTGAGTTTGGTCGGGACTATATTGGCAGGAACCAAAATACTCAACTTATCACATCAAACATCTCAATTTTTACTCGAATTTTGGCCAAGACTCGAGGGGTGAATGCCATCGCTGAATTTGGTTGCAACATTGGTATGAACTTAAGAGCAATCAATAATATTAATCCGAATATTCAACTTACTGGGGTGGAAATTAATGCAGATGCAGTGAGTGAATTAAAAACATGGGGCGGGGCTAAGGTGGTTCATGATTCCATAATCGATTATCAACACGAGAATCAATTTGATCTTACCTTTACAAAAGGAGTGTTAATTCACATTAATCCCGATTATTTAACACAGGTTTATCAAAACTTATATGCATCATCAAAAAAATACATTTTAGTGGTGGAATATTATAGCCCTAAGCCTGTCACCATTGATTATCGCGGTCATGAAAATCGATTGTTTAAAAGGGATTTTGCCGGTGAGATGCTCGAGGCTTACCCAGATTTAGAATTAGTGGATTATGGGTTTTTCTATCACCGCGACCCAGTCTTTCCCAGTGATGATTTAAATTGGTTTCTGATGAGAAAAATATGATTCCTTATGGCATGCAAGATATCAATCAAGACGATATTGATGCTGTTCATTCGGTACTGGCAGGGACTCACTTAACTCAAGGAGATAAGGTTCCTGAATTTGAAAAAGTCATATCTGATTTGGTAAGTGCTCAACATGCCGTGGCCGTAAATAGCGCCACCTCAGCTTTGCATATCGCGTGTTTATCCTTAGGTGTTGGTAAAGGGGACCTGGTATGGACTTCCCCGATTTCCTTTGTAGCCTCATCTAATTGCGCTTTGTATTGTGGCGCTCAAGTGGATTTTGTCGATATTGATTATTACACATCCAATATGTGTGTTTCTGCGTTACAAGCGAAACTGGAACACCACCGAGCAAACAATCTGCCCATGCCTAAGGTGGTTATTCCTGTGCATATGGCGGGATATTCTTGCGATATGCAGGGCATAAAACGCCTTGCCGATGAATACGCATTTTATGTGATTGAAGATGCATCACACGCAATTGGTGCCCAATATCAAAACCATGCGGTGGGGTGTTGTGAATTTAGTGATATTACGGTTTTCAGTTTTCATCCAGTAAAAATTATTACTACAGCAGAGGGCGGAATGGCGACTACCAATCATGCTAAATATGCTGAAACTATGAGGTTATTGAGATCTCATGGTGTTGAAAAAAACGATAAAATTCAGCAGCAAGGTGGATGGTGTTATGAACAAAGCATGCTGGGATTTAATTATCGAATGACGGATATACAAGCGGCGCTTGGTGTGTCGCAGTCGAAACGATTAGGTCAGTTTATAAATCGTCGCCAAGAATGCGCTAAACGATATTTCGAATATCTTCAAAATTTACCTATTGAACTTCCCCCACTAGAAGCAATAACTATATCATCTTGGCACTTGTTTGTGATTAAAATTTTAAATAAAGATCGACGTGATATTTTTGAAGCTTTACGGAAGGAACGGATAGGTGTACATGTCCACTACATTCCAATTTATAAGCAACCCTACTATCAGAGGTTAGGTTTTTCAGAAAATTATTGTCCCCAAGCTGAGCGTTATTATGCATCGGCGTTAAGTATCCCAATTTTTCATGCCATGACCAATGATCAACAAGATGAAGTCATAGAAAAGATTGCTGAGGTATTGGTATGAACTTGGCGATTATTCCGGCGCGAGGCGGCAGCAAGCGTATACCTCGAAAAAACATAAAAGATTTTCATGGAAAGCCCATGATCGCTTATGCCATTCAAGTGGCTTTAAACTCAAAATTATTCGATCATGTTGTGGTATCAACAGATGATGTTGAAATCGCCCATATCGCTAAAAGTTATGGCGCACAAATTCCATTTATGCGTCCCGATACGTTAGCGGATGATTTTACTGATACCGTATCCGTTGTGGCTCATGCCATTGAGCATGTCGATTTCTTGGATATGCATGAAATAAAACAGAGCACGGCTTGTTGTGTGTATCCGTGCTCCCCTCTCATTAATGAAAGTGATCTGCAAAAAGCTATGGCGTGTTTATTAAGCTCAAGTGCAGATTACTGTGTTCCCATAGTAGCGTTTGAGCACTCCATTTATCGAGCCATGAAAATAATAGACGGTAAGTTATCTATGTTGCAGCCCGAACAAGCGAAGAAGAGAACGCAAGATTTGCCCGTTACCTATCACGACTCGGGGCAGTTTTACTTTGGACGGGTTGAGGCTTGGTTGAAGCGAAGACCAATCTTATCTGGTGATGCCGTGCCTTATGTGATGGCCAGAAGCCATGCAGTGGATATTGATACGGATGAAGACTGGAGAATGGCGGAGCGTTTGTATGAGTTATCCAGTCGCGACTAAGGTTTATTTTCGCTTAGATTCAAATGCGCATATTGGCATGGGGCATTTGATGCGCTGTTTGAGATTAGCTAAAGCTTTGGATGAATATGGGTTTTGTAGTCATTTCATTGTCACGGAACAATCTGTTGGTGCTGTAAATATGCTACAAGAGCGTGGGTTTGGAGTAATGATGATTCCCGTTTTTCAAAATCAAATAGAAGATGCAAAGGCATGTGAAAAACTATTGATCAGCGCCAATGATGATGATTATTTGGTTGTGGACCATTATGCCTTGGATCATGAATGGGAAAGAAACTTCATGAGTAAAGGAATGCGAGTCGTGGTTATAGATGACCTCGCTAATCGATCTCATAAGTGTCATAGCTTGATTGACTTCGGGCTGCATCGTCATGAAGAAGAATATCGAGTCTTGTGTGATGAAAGTACTATGATCTTAACGGGTGCAAACTACATCTTGTTGGATAAACGTTTTCGAGAAGTGAAAAAGCAGGCTGCTATTAAACGAAAAAATCTAGATGTCATCAAGCATGTATATTTAGGTTTTGGGGGAACTGATCCCAATAATTTATCAGTGAAGTGTATCCGGCAATTATTAGGGTTTTCTATTATTGAAAAAATCACAGTGACCACCAGCCGACTTAATATCCATTTAGATACGCTATTAAATTTTTCCCATGATCCCAGAGTTCACATTCATGTGGAGAGTGAAAAAATAGCTGATTTGTTGATAGAAGCTGATTTGGCCATTGGTAGTTTAGGCGTGAGTGCGCTAGAGCGAGTTTGCGTGGGCTTACCTAGCATTTGTGTAGTCATGGCAGATAACCAAGCAGGAAATGCCAGCGTAATGAAAGCACAAGGTTTGGCCGTGGTATGTGATCAAGCTACATTGGATGCAAGCATTCATCAGGCATTACAGAAAGATTCCCTGCAAAGATTAATAGATATGTCTTCAAAATGCTTGCAGTGTATTGATGGCTTGGGCGTTGACCGTGTGCTGCACCGCGCATTTTCAATTCGACATGAAGTGGAATTCAGAGAAGCGACATCAAATGATGCCCGCCCCCTGTATCAACTGCAATGTGAAGATGGTGCCAGAACTTACAGTCGTCATCCTCAGGTGCCCAGTTTAGAAGAACATATGCAGTGGTTTTCTCAATCCATGAACAATCCAGATAGAAGAATTTGGATGTTAGATTTTAAAGGTGAATTAGCGGGATTCATTCGTTTAGATAAAACGGCATTGGGCCATGAGGTGAGTATATTGATTTCCAATCAATACCAAAAATTGGGATTAGCCAGTAGTGCACTGTCACAGCTTAAAACTAAGTCACAATTGCATCGCATTATTGCCTATGTGCTTCCTGAAAATGCAGCGTCTATCAAATTATTTGAAGGGGCACATTTTCATTCCATTGGGGATAGTTATTTTGAGTGGGTGGCATCATGAATAAGGTGTTCATTGACGGTAGGGAAATCTCCATCTCTCAACCTCCTTACATTGTGGCTGAGATGTCAGCTAATCATAATGGAGATATTCAACAGGCGAAAAATTTGATTACTCAAGCCAGCCAAACTGGTGTGGATGCCATTAAAATTCAAACGTATACCGCAGATACTTTAACCATTAATTGCGATAGGGACGATTTTAAAATCAAAGGAGGATTGTGGGATGGGTATACTTTGTATGAACTATATCAAGAGGCCCACACGCCATTTGAATGGCACAAAGAGTTATTCGAACATGCTCGTGGTCAAGGCATCACATGTTTTAGTTCGCCATTTGATGAAACCGCGGTGGATCTGCTTGAAGATCTAAATTGTCCCGCTTATAAAATTGCCTCATTCGAAGCTATTGATCTTCCGTTAATCCAGTATGCGGCTTCCACTAAAAAGCCTCTGGTGATTTCAACAGGTTTGGCAAGTTTAGACGAAATTGGTGAGGCCGTTGAAGAGGCCAAACAGTCAGGTTGTACCCAACTCATATTACTGCATTGCATCAGTGCGTATCCCGCCCCCATACAAGAATCTAACTTGGCAACCATTCGTGATCTTGCTAAAAAATTTAATGTGTTAACAGGCTTGTCTGATCATTCTTTAGGCACCACGGTATCAGTGGCGGCAGTGGCCATGGGGGCATGTTTTATTGAAAAACATTTCACACTGGATCGCAATATTGATGGACCGGATTCCTCATTCTCCCTTACTCCCGATGAATTTGACATTTTGTGTCAAGATAGTCGAGACGCATGGTTAGCCATAGGTACACCGAGTTATCACAGAACTGCGTCAGAAGATGCAAATGCGGCTTTTCGGCGTTCCATTTATGTTGTCAAAGATATTCAGCAAGGAGAGATGCTCTCGAAAGACAACATTCGCAGTATTCGTCCAGGGTATGGGTTAGCACCGAAATTTTTTAATCAATGTTTAGGAAAAATGGCCACTCAAAATTTATCGCGGGGCACACCGCTCACATGGCAACATATGCAAGGCACTGATCATGAATGAATTGAATGTAGTCATATTAGATTACGGTAGTGGCAACGTAGCATCTGTGTATTCCATGGTGAAACGAATCACACAAAACGTGAAAGTGAGTAATGAACAGGCTGACATAGAGCAGGCCACTCATTTTATATTGCCAGGTGTTGGCTCATTTTCAGAAGCCGCTAGAAAAGTGAATGAAGTGCTACCGTTTAGTGTACTTGAAGATCGAGTATTGAACCAAGGGGTACCATTTTTAGGTATTTGTGTGGGTATGCAATTGTTGTTTACCAGCAGTGAAGAATTTGGTCTCTCAAAGGGGTTTAACTGGATAGAAGGTGAGGTGGTGAAAATATCTCAGACAGGTTTACCTATTCCGCATATAGGTTGGAATAATATCATTAATAAGCAAGAGAATTCGTTTATAGAAGATGACATGGATATGTACTTTGTCCATTCTTATCGAGCGCAACCTAAGGATGAGAGTAATGTGTTTTCAATTGTCGAATATGGAGAGGAAATTTGTGCGTTTGTGGGTAAAGGCAATATTTTTGGTACACAATTTCATCCAGAAAAAAGCCAGATGGGTGGTAAAAAGCTCATTTCAAAATTTTTGGAATACTAGATGTTAAAAAAACGAATCATACCGGTAATTTTGTTAAAAAACGGTTTCATTGTCCAATCGAAACGCTATAGCGAACACAAGAATTTGGGTAATCCTATTGCGGCCATAAAGCGCATGAGTGAGTGGGGTGCTGATGAATTAATCTATATTGATATTTCAAAATCCAAGTACTTCGATGAATCAAGACAGGATTTGAATAATGAGGAATGGCGAAATTTAGATGATGTGTATTCCGGGTTATCGCGTAACTCCTTTATGCCAACCTGCATAGCTGGAGGAGTTCGTAAGCATAGTGATATTGAAGTTCGCTTAAAAAGCGGTGCGGATAAAGTAGGTGTAAACACCATGCTTTTTCAAAATCCACAAGAAGTTAAAAAGGCCGCGTTGAGTTTTGGTGTGCAAAGTCTAGTGGCTAATATTGATTATCGGGTAGATGGAAACAATCAACGACGTGTCTATGTGGAGCAAGGCAGTCTTGCCACGGGTCTATTGCTTGAAGATGCTGTTCAATGGGCCATAGATCATGGATGTGGTGAGTTGCTTTTGCAGTGTATTGATCGTGATGGTGCTGGTCGTGGATATGATATTGAAGGCATTAATGCGTGTGTGAAGCAGTCTAGCGTGCCAGTGATTGCATTAGGTGGGGCGGGTAAATGGTCTCACCTTGAGTTGGTAATCAGAGAAACCGATGTCAGTGCAGTGGCCGCAGCGAATATATTTCAATTTAAGGATCAAAGTGTATTTTTAGCCAAGAAGTATTTGTTTGATAAAGGGATCAATGTAAGGAAACCTCAATTATTTAACATGGATTAGTTATGAATATTATTAAGCCAATCACCTATTGTACTCGTTGTCTATATCCTCGAATTGCAGTCAACTTATCGTTGGATGATGATGGCGTGTGTTCAGCCTGTAAAACGGCTGAGAATATGAACAATTTATCAGATGAATTCTGGGAAGAAAGGAAAGAAGATTTCAAAGAATTAATCGAAGAAATTAAGCTAAATAATGATGCAGAATACGATTGCATCATTCCCGTGAGCGGTGGTAAAGACAGCTATTATCAAACCCATGTTATGGTGAAGGAATTTGGTCTTAAGCCACTTTTGGTCACATATCATGGTAATAACTATTTACCTGAAGGAGATTACAATCGAGATAGAATGCGCCATGTTTTTGATTGTGATCATTTAGTTTTTTGCCCTAGTATTGAGGTATTAAAAAAACTCAATCGATTATGTTTCAAAAAAATGGGAGATATGAACTGGCAAAATCATTGCGGTATATTCACCCTCCCCATTCAAATGGCCGTAAAATTTAAAATACCATTAATGATATGGGGGGAAATATCGTGGGATATTTCTGGTATGCATGACATTGATGACTTAGTTGAATTTTCTGCCCGTGTGCGTCAAGAACATGGTTTAAGAGGTTTTGAATGGCACGATCTGATTCACGATAAAGAAGAGTTTCTTACTGAAAAGGACATGAACTGGGCTAAGTATCCTTCAGACCAAGATATTGTGGATGTAGGTGTAAGAGGATTGTATATCGGAAACTTTTTCAAGTGGGATCCAAATGTACATACACAAGCCATGATGGACTTATATGGTTGGAAGCCTGCCCAGCAACCTTTCGAGCGTACCTACCGCATGATGTCGAACCTAGATGATCGTTATGAAAATGGTATTCACGATTTAATGAAATTTATCAAGTTTGGTTATGGCCGTGCGACGGATCATGCATCCAAAGATATACGCACTGGCGACATGACGCGTGATCAAGGTATTGAAATGGTCAGGAAGTATGATCATGTGGTTTCCAGTGATCTGTATTACTGGCTGGATTATGTGGATATGAAAGAAGAAGACTTTTGGTTAATTGCCGATAGTTTTCGCGACCCACGTGTCTGGTGGATTAAAGATGGCTTATGGTGGAAGGCGGATCTATGGGGAGGGTGTAGTGCGTATGGGCCAGTGCACTTAAGTGAAGAGGATCAACAAAGGTATATACATAATGGATAATAAATTCAGTACCTTTCAGGAATTAAACCGCCAATCCAAAGGTCGAAAAATTTGTCTGTTTGGTGCAGGTAATATTGCCCATAAGACACTGCGTAAGCTTAATAAGCAGGCCTATTGTATTTTTGATAACAGTGCAAATTTATGGGGCACTCAGCAGGTGGGCTTAGATGTATTTGGGCCTGGGGACATCAAGGCCTCTGACTCCTCATTCTTTTATGTGATTTGTACTACATCTTTCTCTGATGTAGCGGCGCAATTAAGAGGCTTAGGATTAAAAGACGGAATGGATTTTATCATCAGTCCTATTTTGAATGACTTAAGAGTCATCGACGAAATGGAATCTGTGAAAGTTTCATTGTTGTTATCCAGTGGAACCCAACCTAATGATGACCCGATTAGCGGTGGTGGGTTGTATAGATTAGATATCAATGGATTAGAGTATAATATACAAAAAATATTTTCAGGCAGTTGTCACTCCATTATCAAAATAAAGGGTGAGTTATTCACCGTTGATGATGAACTAGGGATCATCAAGTTAGATGATCAATTTAATCCCATTGTCATGGGGTCCATCCCAAAAGGCAGCCGTGGTCATGGTCTTTCTTATCATGAAGCCTCCGATAGCTATTTTGTTGCCTGTTCCTATTTAGATAAAGTTTTAAGATTTGATCATAACTTTCGCATTATTCAGGAGTACCCTTTATCAGCAAAGGCAAATTATGAGAATGGACCCTATCATCATACTAATGATTGCCTAGTGGTAGGGGATAGTTTGTATGTGTCCATGTTTTCTGAAACGGGTAATTGGAAGCGAGATATTTTTGATGGGGCTGTGGTGGAGTTTGATATTGATAGTGGTGAAAAAATTGGCCCAGTCATGAAGCACTTGTGGATGCCGCATAATATTTCTTTTATTGATGGCAGTTTAACTGTTCTAGATTCACTTAGAGGTGGACTCGTGCGTAATAACGCTCAAACCGTTGGACAATTCCCTGCATTTGCCCGTGGTTTGGATTATGACGGAACTAACTTTTATATTGGTCAAAGTCGCAACCGAAACTTCTCAAAAAATCTTGGTGTTTCCCTGAATATATCAATTGATACGGGTGTCGTGATCTTTGATGAGGTTACCAAGGTTTCCAGGACTATCCAATTACCAAGCACCATTTCAGAAATTCACGGCATCAAGATTATCTAAGGATAAAGGTGAGTCATGGAAGCACATAATGAATTGAAAAAACTTTATGAAAGTGGAGTGAATATTTCACAATATTTACGTGAGAAATTTGGACTGCAATTTAATGATGATCGCATTATTGAGCTCACTTATGATCTGCAGTCAGGCAGTTATATAGATGCGTTAAACGACGAGGAGAGTCGTAATAATAAGAAACGCTACACAGATGAAATGGCACGCATTATTCAAACATACTGTCCATCCCCTAACAGTTTATTAAAGGGCGGAACAGGTGAATGTGTGACGCTTTTGGGAATCCTACAAGGCCTAGATCGTGTTGTTCCCCATATACACGGGTTCGACATGTGCTGGTCGAGGGTGGCCTATGGTCGACAACACCTGTCTGCCAATGGGGTGCAAGACTTTCAGTTGGCTACTGGTACGCTCAGTGCTCCTCCCTATATGGAACATTCTTTTGAGGTGGTGGTGACGTCCCATTCTATGGAACCCAATGGCGGCAGAGAAGCCGAGATTTTACAGGCGTTATACCGTGTTACGGGAGAATGGCTAATATTATTTGAGCCAAGCTATGAACATGCCAGCCCCGATGGTAAACACAGGATGGATGCCATGGGATATGTGAAAGATCTGCCTAAACATGCCAAAGCTTTGGGATATGAGGTGGTGGATCACTTTCCTCTTGCAGCGACTATGAATCCCATGAATCCCACAGCAGCTACCATTATCCGCAAACCCAGAGCCGTGTTAGCCCAACCCAAATTGGCTTGCCCAATTACCCATAGTGAACTAAGTGTTACCCCAGACGGTTATTTTAGTATTGAGGGTATGTGTATGTACCCAGTGATTTCAGGCATAGGCTGTTTAAAGCACAGTAATGCTATCGTAGCGAGTAAATACCCTGATTTCGAACCTATAAAGTAATTGGCAACATTGCCGATATGACATTCATCGATCACGTTTTGGCAGGTGTCAAATGAATAATTCATCTACGTTGCGTTATTTATTTCCTCATCAAGAGACCAGTAAAACGGCTCAGGGGCAAGTCATATGGCTGTATGGATTATCTGGGGCAGGAAAATCCACCATTGCTCATGCGGCAAAGAATAAGTTATTGAGCAGTAATAAAAAATGCTTCGTTTTAGATGGTGATGATCTAAGAACCGGCCTCAATTCAGACTTGGGTTTCAGTGATCATGATCGCCAAGAAAATTTACGTCGTGCTGGAGAAGTGGCGCGTCTGCTGTCTTACACCACGGACATTGTGATTTGTACTTTTATTACGCCATTTAATGATATCCGTGGAGTCATACACGGCATCATGCAAGGGCAGTCCTATAAAGAGGTGTTTATAGACACGCCTTTGTCCGAGTGTGAACGTCGTGATGTGAAAGGTTTATATAAGAAGGCAAGGCAGGGGTTGATAAAAGATTTTACCGGTATAGATTCTCCGTTTGAGAAGCCCATTTCGCCTGATTTGGTAATTTCCACGCGAGAAAAATCCATCGACATGTGCGCCGATGAATTGCTAAAACTGATTTAGATGAATGGACTATTTATCTAAAAACCATCCAGTTCATCGCGGATCGTGGATCTTAAGGAAGGATCCTCACTGTTTCTCTCTCTGTTTATCACATCATTTAGCCGCTCGGGCATTTGCTCGAGCAGATTAATAAAGCGATGACGCCATATATCAATGACGTTTTCCCGCACTGCAGGATTTACGGCATAACTGATGCTGTAACCTGTAAGTAAGTAATGCCAAATACTGCCGCGTATAAAATAATTTAAATCACCATACTTTTTATGAAAAGCAGCGCTTATGAAATCGGATATAGACCAGCAAATCTTGGAGGTTTCCAATGTTGTACATTTCATGCTTTTCAAGGCAGGTATAATGCTATTGGCAAGATCATGTATGGACTCAATAACTCGATCATGAATTACTTTTTTCACGTTGATATCAATTTTTCTTGAGGCTGACATGAAGTTTTCCAGGGTATCGTATTCATTGAAAATCTCAATGTTGATTGCGGTATCAGCATCCACGCGGTTACTGCCATCGATAATCAAACCGTCAGAGCAATTATTCAGGTTAAACTGGTGATAATAGCGCTTTACTTTAGTAGAAAGCTCAATACGACGTTTGGTAGTGAAGTAGATATTTGTGGTAAAGCAGTCACCAAAATACCCTTGGCTCTGGAAAGAATTATTTATATTACGGTTGTTACGCTGATTAATCTTTTTCGTGTATTCGTTTTTGATGTTGTAAATAGAGTCCTTACTGTGGTTTTCCTTTTTTTCATAAAACCCAAAATCAGTACCAAATAAAAACACTTCATCAGCATTGTAGTGTAATGCAAAGGAATAAGCGGCATTCACACAGGTAGGGGTGGGGTCGCGTAATTTATCTTCTTGCTTCTCAAACAAACCGCCTGTGGCGGATGAGTCTTTTACAAAAAAGTGAGCGCTTTTAAACATATTTGTAATACTGGGGGTGGATTGAATCCCAGTAATTAGCACTATGTCCTTTAGGATACTTTTATCTTCGATGTTGGCAAGGGAGTAATACACACTGTAGTCAGATTCCATTTCCATATGAAAATCTGGTTTAAATCCATTTCTCAACAAGGGTAAAAGTGAAGTGCCGGCAGATATTAAAATACATTTATCGCGAATTGAACGTAGTTGATCAATGCGTTTATCCAGAGATGGGCCGCTTCCGCAAATAATTACTGGTTTATCCCATTTAAACGTGTTTCTAGCTGGGATGAGTAGCGAGTTAGGTTGAATGATTTTTTCTAAATTGTAGGTGATATTGTTTAACTGACTTACTTCATCATCCCAATACCCCCATAAGCTCAAAAACATTTTTTGATCTTCGGATATTTTTTTTATTATGTCGCCATATTTTTTGTGTCTGCCGTGATTGTAAAACACCGTGTTATATGGAAAGTGAGGAGCCCTCTTAATCAGTTCATTCCAAAGAGATCCTTGTTCCACCTCTGGGTCGTTATTATTAACCGCTATAATAGTAATTGATTTACCTTTTGTAGGAGATTGTATCTCATAGATATCCTCCCAGTCGGTGAAGAAACAACTTAGAGAGATGAATTCGAAATCCGTTTCTAGCACCAATAAATTTTGCACATCAAGGCGATCGAGTACTTCAGAAATATGTAAACCTAACCCGATGCCCATGACCACTAGCAAATCATAATGACCTTCGTGTTTGAGGGTGTTGCTTAATGGCTCGTTGGCTTCGTTATACATAGCTGTGACAGTTTCTTTAAGGTGACGCTGAAAAAACCTAGGCACTGTGTATAAGTCTGGGTAAGGCAGTTGAAATGCCATGCGTCTAACGCCTGCGGTGTTGATTTGATTGAACTCTTGGACTTCGTCTTCCACATACTTGATGGCATTTCCACCATATATATGCCGACCCTTATAAATAAGATCAACCTCACCATTATCTGAAATTGTTATTTTGCAGTTATCTGGGGTGACTTTAGTCATTACCTCATAAATATTTGGGTTTTTTTCTTTGAAGTATTTGAGGTTTTTTAAATACAGCTCTTCTAATACTGGAGGAATATTGCTCATTGAGTCATTTCTTTGGCTGATTTATATCTATTAACCATAAAGCAATTTTCTTACCAATTATCGCGATCTAAAAATTAGATTATTTATGAGAAATAATTATATATGCCAAGTTAAGTAATGGAGATCGGGGCCGTTAACTTACATGTGGATAGACCAGGCAGTCTGAATTCAGAGCTGTCTTCAGACTTAAACATGTAAGGAGAGCGATTATGCCTCAAATTATTAATACCAATATTGCGTCGTTGAATGCGCAACGTAACTTGAACAAGTCGCAATCTGCCAACCAAACAGCATTGCAGCGTTTATCATCTGGTTTGCGTATTAACAGCGCAAAAGATGATGCGGCTGGTCTGGCAATCTCGACTCGATTTAATTCTCAAATTCGTGGCTTAAATGTAGCTGTGCGTAACGCAGGGGATGGTATCTCTCTAGCGCAAACTGCAGAAGGCGCATTAGGCACCATGAATGACAACCTACAACGTGTACGTGAACTAGCGGTTCAGTCTGCTAACGCGACGAATTCTGATGTTGACCGCGAGGCACTTCAGGCTGAGGTTGCTCAGTTAATTGCTGAGGTGTCACGTACTGCAGATGAAACCGCGTTTAATGGCCGCAAACTGCTTGATGGTTCATTTAATGCAACTTTCCAAATTGGTGCGAATGCTGGTCAAACTCTGAATGTATCGATTGCTGAATTGACTGCAAGTAAGTTGGGTGCTTCTGATGCTGTGGGTATCAGTTCTCAAGGTAGTGACAACGCATTACAAAATGGTGACTTGATCATCAATGGTGTAGCGATTTCACCATCACAAGCCTCTGACGATACAGCATCTACTGACAATGCTGCTGCCAGTGCTATTGCAAAAGCGGCAGCAATCAATGCTTCTTATGATGAAACAGGTATTAAAGCGGTTGTGAATGAAAATGCTGTTGCTGGTAGTGAAATGACCGGTGCTTCATTATCAGGAACAATTACCTTAAATGGTGTGAGCATTGACTTAACCACAACGACATCGACATCACAAACTCGCGCTGGTGTAGTTGAGGCAATTAATGCAGTTGCTAATCAAACAGGTGTTATGGCTATTAATAGCGACACTGATTCTGGTGGTGTAATGCTGGTAGCAGAAGACGGTCGTAATATTGAGCTTAACTTAGGTGGATTAACCGCGGCTGCTACGGGTCTAGCTGCTGCTGATACATACGAAGGTGGCTTTACTCTAGTTGCTGATGGTGATGTCAAAGAAATAGTCATCGAAGGTGGCGATGGTACTGGTAATGGTGACTTGAAAAACTCAGGCTTAATTGCAGGTACATACTCGACCACACAAGCACAGCTAACGACATCCTCTGTAACAAACGCTGATGGTGTGGATTTATCAACAAGTTTCGGTGCAACCACTACCGGTATTATGTTGCTAGGTAACCAAGTGGCTCGTACGACTACAGGTCAAGATTTGTTTGGTACTGGTATAACTGGGGAAATCATCACAGTTACTGCCGGTGGTCAAACTCAGACTATCGGTACAGCTGGTGATGTCGTTATTTTAGGCTCAACTGGTTTTGGTGCAGATGCTTTAGCAGAAGCATTAAATAATATGGATGGCATTGAAGCATCAGCAGAAACTAAAATCCAATTTGATACTTTAGCGACTTCAAGTGGTACGTTAACCTTTTATGATGCAGGTCATTCAGGTGGTGAGGTATTGGGTGCAATTGGTTTCACTAGTAGCAGTACGCTTGAAACCTTGGCGGCCCAAATTAATGCCTTAACTACAGGTTATTTGGTTGCTGAGTATGTGGGAACGGGTGGTGCTTCAGGAACATTAACGGTTACTGATGTAACGGGTAATACGATTCTTGCACAAACTACAGCAGCTAACTTCTCTGTAAATATTGCAACGGGTACTGAGACTGGTGGTTATTCAGCAGCTGCAGCTTATGCAGGTGCCGCTAACCTTGGTGTCGTTTCTGTTGGTTATATTAAAGAAACAAATATCACGGATGAAAATATTACGTCCATTTCCTTAGCCTCTAATAAGGCAGCTGATGCAACTGTAAGTACAACTTCAGGCCTAGTATCTGCTGTTTTCTCAACTGGCGGTTACTCTGCTGGTGTTAATGGTTCAGGAGCAAACTCGTTCTCAAGTACGGTGACTCCGTCGCTAACAGGTTTGACTGATGGTGATTTAACCTTAAATGGAGTATCGATTCAGGCTGCGGATCCGTTGAACGATACTGCATCTGCGACAGTTGCTAGTGACGGTACTAACATTCAAACCAGTACTAAGCTTGCATCTGCTATAGCAGTCGCTGAGGCAATTAATGATGTATCTGCTGAGACAGGTGTTACGGCGGTTGTTAATGGAACTAAAGTCGTTGGTGGCGATGAAAACACTACTGCAACTGCCCAGGCTAGCTCTTATCAAGCGGGTGACTCCGGTAAGATTTACATCAATGGTGTTGATATTGGTATCGTTTCTGTAGCGGACGATGGCACCGGTGGCGTGGATATCGATGCATCACGTGCAGCAGCAATTGATGCGATCAACGCTAAGACAGGTCAAACCGGTGTCACTGCTGAGGATAATGGTTCCAGTATTACCTTGTATGCAGAAGACGGACGTAATATTTCAGTTGCCATTGATAATGATGAAGCGAATAACGAAGGTAATGGAGTTGGATTTGGCGCCATTCTTGGTTTAGATGCTAGTATCGATGGTATCGGCGAAGCTGATATTGGTACGTCAACTGATTCAAATGTTACAGGTACTCGCGGTACTGCTAGCGAAGGTGCTACTTATGAGACTACGTACGGCACAATCACACTTCAATCTGCTAAGCAAATTGAAGTAGGGTTAGGCAGTGGTGGTAATGACGAGCTAGAGGCCATGGGCTTAACAGCTGGTAAGTTCGGTGGTGGTGAGTCTGGTCAGTTCCTAACAGAGATTGATATTTCAACCTTTGAAGGGGCAACTGCGGCCTTAACTGCAATCGATAACGCCATCGGTGCCATTGCATCGCAACGTGCGGACCTCGGTGCGATTCAAAACCGCATGGAGTCAACCGTAGCGAACTTGGCTGTAACCTCTGAAAACCTAAGTGCTGCAAACTCTCGTATCCAAGATGCGGATTTCGCGGCCGAAACAGCAGAGCTATCGCGTACTCAGGTGCTACAACAGGCCGGTATCTCGATCTTGGCTCAGGCTAACCAGGGTCCTCAGCAGGTGCTTTCATTACTCGGATAAGTTGGGTAACAAATTAGAGGAGGGGTTCGCCCTTCCTCTATCAGCGTAAGCTGGATATCTAACTTGATGAGAGGTGTATTATGAATGAAATTAAAGCGCAAAACTCAGCAGCTCAGGCTGCCAGTTCGCTCACTTCAGCACCTCAAGTTCAAGCACCCAAGCAGGATGCTAAGGTGAAAGCAGAAGCGGTTAAATCCGTGCAAGACAGCGGCGAGAAATTGCCACCCAATGCACAGCAAACTGCCGAAGCGAGGAGCGTTGAGGTAAAAGAAGCTGTTTCTAAGTTAAACGAGTATGTGCAAAAAACACAGCGTGACTTAGATTTTCAATTAGATGAGGATAGCGGCAAGACCGTCATCAGAGTGTACGATCGTCATTCGGAACAATTGGTTCGCCAAATACCGGATGAAGCGGCGCTCGAAATGGCTAAAAAGTTAAGCAGTGAAGAACCCTTGGTACTGTTTAATGCTCAAATCTAAAATCGATTAAACTGCGGCGCTAGCCGCAGTTTTTTTATTTACCTAGTTTAATTATTTATTTAAGCGTTTTTATTCTTTTCTTCTATATTTCAGCCTTCAAAAATTTCTTGGCATAGTTATTGAGTGATCAGGCCTGATAGGAAACAAACCGTTACATTTTCCTTTTAAGATTTTGCCTAATTGGCCGATATGTACTACATCACCTTAGCACAGCTTATTTTTGGCCGGAGGTTACATGGCTGCTATTGAATCACTTGGTATAGGTTCTGATCTATTAACCAGCGAATTAGTAGAAAATATCATCAATGCTGATAAAGCGGCGGGTGAATTACGCCTGAATACTCAGCAAGAAATCATTGATGCCAAAATTTCCGCTTATGGTGAAGTGCAAAGCAAACTGTATGATTTTTCTGAAGCCATTGTGGCATTAGCAGATAGCCGCAATGTAGGGGCAACCAAAGCGGACTCCTCGGATGAGTCAATATTAACAGCAACTGCAACTTCTTCTGCACCTACCGGAACATACAGTGTTGAAGTACAGCGTACCGCTAAATCTCATTCTTTGGTTTCTCAATCATACAGCAGTGTGACCGAAGCGGTCGGTAAAGGCACATTAACGTTTACCTTGGGTACCACCACTTATTCAGGTGGTAACTATGATGGCTTCACGGCTAACTCTGAAGCAGGCACCGCGACTATTACCATAGGTGATGGTAACAACAGTTTATTAGGTATGCGTGATGCGATAAATGATGCGGATTTCGGTGTGAAGGCCACCATTGTTAATGACGGTAGTGGTTATGTATTGCAATTAACCAGTGAAGAAACTGGCGAAGATTACAGCATGGAGATTGTGGCCAAAGACGAAAACGGTGCTTTAGCAACCACGGGTCTGGCTGCCTTTGCTTACAATAAAAATCAGGATACACCAGGAACAAACCTTACTGAAACTCAACAGGGTACCGATGCGTTAATCAGCGTAAACGGTTTAAGCATTACTCGTTCTAGTAATGAAATTACCGAGGTGATTGATGGTGTGACATTGAGTTTGAAAGGCGAAGATGTAGGCACGAATGTATCTATTACGGTGGGTGCCGATATTACGTCCATATCAGATAAAGTCCAAGATATGGTAGAAGCTTATAATGGCTTCCAAGCATTATATAAAGATTTAACAAAATTTAATGCAGACTCCAGTACGGGCAGTCTATTACTCGGTGACAGTACGTTACGCTCAATTAATACGCAAATTCGATCCATCATGACCAGTACGGTGAATGATATTACGGGTACGAGCTTTCGTTCATTAAGTGAGTTAGGGATCTATACGGATCAGAATGATAACTTCCAGTTAAAGTTTGATGCCAACTTGTTTTTAAAAGGCATTAATGAAAACCGTGAAGCGGTAGTCGGTGTGTTTGCGGAGCAAGGTACGGCCACTGACAATCGCATTAGTTTCTTGAATGAGTCCATTAACACTAAGCCTGGTACCTATGATATTAACATTACACAGTTGGCGACTCAGGCCGTTTACGAAGGTGGCAGTGTTGGTATTTTAGATTTTGCATCACCAGTGGAAATCAATGATGCTAACGATGTATTCACTTTTGTATTAAATGGACGTGCTGAAGCGATTACATTAACGCAAGGCAGTTATACATCGGGTGATGAGTTAGCCGCTGAAATTCAACTACAAATTAATAGTGCCCAAGGTTTCAAAGATCGAGGTTACAGTGCCACAGTCGGATTTGATGCAGTAAATCAATCATTCAGTATTACTTCAAATACCTATGGTTCTAGTTCACAGGCATACGTTGCATTTGCAGATACAAATACGGCGAATACTCTGGGATTCACCGCATTAGGCGAAGGCGCCTTTGAAGGTATTCCTTTGACCTCGCTAAATAGCGAGTACTTTTCGGGTTACGGCACCTCGACTGTGGCAGGTATCACCAAAGTAGATAGCGAAACCGGAATTAATTTCGCGTTAAACAATGCAAACTTTTCAATTAGTTTGAATGGGGGCCCAGCAGAAGCGGTCACTGTGACACAAAATGCGTCCGGCCAAGATTTAAATGGAGACGGCATTTACGGTGATCGTAAAGATACGCTACAAGCCATTCAAACTGCTATTGATGGCACGGCATTAAACGGTAGTGTGATCGCGGAGTTTGATGATAACGACAATCTTGTTTTTAAAACCACTACTGCCAGCTCTACCGATTCTATTGAAATTACAGCGGTAGGCGGCTCGTCGTCTGATATTGTCCTTGGACTTAGCGATACCGAAGGTGCTCAAATCAATGGTAAAGATCCGGGTTTAACATTTGGGTCCAGTGTGAATTTTCAAGTGGTACTGGATGGCACCACCAGTGCGAATACGGTAAGTCTACCTGCCGGTACGTATTTAAGCGGAGTGGATTTAGCCACGGCACTTGAGAATGCCATTAATACGGATTTAGCGGGTGATGCTAATTTATCGGCGCTGGTGTCTGGGGCGTCAACCAGTGAAGGTAGTCGAGATATCTCTACCAATATAGATTTTACGACGGCTAATGCCGGCTTCACATTAAATGTGAATGGTAATGAGCAAGATATATTATTGGATGCAGACAGTGGTAATAACATTACTGATATCCAAGCCAAATTAGATGCTGCATATGGTGCTGGTGTGGTAACGGCGCAATTAGGTGCGAATAACGGTCTTGAGCTTGTGACCAATACAACTGGACATGATGAATACATTCAAGTTGTGAGTGATGGTCAAGGTGCGGTCACCTCTGGCGGAGCTGTGATTGGTGGTGGTATTGACTTTAGCGGTGCCAATAATGCGACGTTTGATTTAGTGGTGGACGGCATTACGCTAAATGTAGATGTGAATTCGGATGTGAGTGGTGGGGATAAAACAGATTCCTTGTCGGCCATTCAAGAAGCCTTAGATTTAGCGATTTTAAATAATGGTCAATTTGAAGTAGGCGATATCGTTGCGAAATTAGACGGTTCAGATCAAATTTATTTTGAAACCGTATCGCGTAATGGCGTGAAAACCTCCGCCATGTTTGGCAGTGCTGCCTCCATTGAAATTCAAAATGCTGATGCCAATGCTCAAGCAACTTTAGGTTTGCCAGGTGTCAATACCGTTTATACGGGAGGCTTTGATGCCTTGGGTATGGATAATGAAATCACCTTTGGTTCGGATATTACCGCTGATGTAAGCTACGAATATGATGCGGATGCCGATCGTGGAAGTTTAACTTTTAATATCGGTGGTAATGGAACCACTGTGGCATTTGCTAATTTGGATCCATCTGCCATTTCTTTCTTGGGTATGCACGAACCAGATGGCACGGAAACCAATATTGTTACCGGTAAAGATGTAGCCGGTACCATTAATGGTGTGGCAGCAAAAGGTAATGGGCAATATCTTACCGCACAAAATGGTAATACAGCGGCAACCAACGGCTATTATGTGGCAAATCAATCCGATATTTTAAATGGTCCACTTGTGATTGATGGTACCAATGATACGTTCACCATTGAAGTAGATGGCTTCGAGGCTGTCATTTCCATTGCTCAAAAAACTTATGGTACTGGTGCTGAATTGGCTTCAGCTATTGAAGATGCCATTAATAATAATACGACTTTGAAAAATGAAGATGTCTCGGTAAAAGTGGATTATACAGATGATCTTACTTCGGCTGCGTACGGAACCATAGGTATCATTTCAGCCAGTACAGGTTCCGGTTCTAAAGTAACCATTAAAGATATTGATAGTGCTACCTCTACGGCACTTGGTTTTATTGAGGGTCAAGCAGATGGTGAAACCGGTAAAAATCAGGATGGTGAAATCGATGATGCCAGTGGTATCCGTATTAAAGTAGAAGGCGGTGATTTAGGCGATCGTGGTACGGTAACGTATGTATCAGGTATTGCGGATCAATTGAAAGATTTATTGCAGAATTTTTTAGACCCAACCAAGGGAACACTTGCAACTAAGTTTGATACCTTAGAGAAGCAAAATGAAAACCTAGCTGAAGAACGTGAAAGCTTTGACGCGCGTATCGCGGCGACAGAGGCTCGATTAAAAGCCCAGTTTTTATATAACGACAGCATTATTGCTACTCTAAAAACCACTGAGAACTTTCTAACCCAGCAGTTTGAGGCCATGGCGGCCGCACAAAGCAAGTAAAACTCTAAATTAAAAACCACCGGCAATCGGTGGTTTTTTTTGCCTAAAAAATGCGATACTTCACTCATGTCCACATTAGGTTTAACTCTCCATGAATTTGTCATTTACCAATATCGAAGCGAAGTTTAAAGCATTTGTGTTAAGTGATCCTGATACCAGTGTGGGGTTAGGTGATACGCAGTTCTTGAGCCAATTGGGTGATCCGAGTTTGGTAGCATTAACTAAAGATGTACAACAAGCCAAAGAGTTAATTGGTGAAATTTCTGAGTGTTTAAACTCTGAAAATCTTAGCTTTGATGAAAACTTAGATTTAGATCTAATGATGCGTCATTTACAGATCCATGTTTTCTTTTCTGAATTAAAACAACATGGCCAGTTGCAGCGATGCCGTAAACCCAATGGTGTGGATGGTATCAGTGCTGGGATATTTCAGCTATTTGTGAATGACGAGCGTGATGACGATTCACGTTTATCAGACATCTTAAAACGTCTGCAACAGGCACCTGAGTATTTGATCAATGAACTGGCTGTGATTAGCGAACCTATCACTCGATGGCGAGATATTGAATTGGAGCAAGGAGAGGGGCTGCCTGATTTATTTGCAACGATTTTGGATTGGGCAAAACAATCTCAATTCTCTCAAATAGAAGCATTACAGAATGCTATTAATCATACCAATCAGGCATTAGAAAGTTATCTTTTGCAACTCAAGCAGAAATCAACCATCGATGGCTTCGTCATAGGTGAAGATAAAGTGAATGAGCTACTGGCGCTGCGACAAATTCATCAGTCACCGCAGCAATTAGCGAGTATGGCAAAAACATTCATGCAAGATACTCAAACGCTATTAAAAGACTTAACTACACGTCTTATTAGTAAGTATCAATTACCCAAGGATACTTCTCAAGAAACACTACATGAATACTTAAATGAACAGTTCGCAGCAAAATTGAAAGCAGGGCGATTAGATAGCGTACTGGATTACTACACGGACCAAATTCAATCGATAGAAGCGTTTATTTCGAAAAATAAATTGTTTGATATTCCCGCTGCGCAGTCCATGAAAATCATGCAAACCCCATCATTTTTAGAGCCGGTTATTCCTGCTGGCGCCATGTGGCCGCCATTGGCACTGCGTGAGGGAAATAAGACGAGCTTGGTATATTTAACTTTAAAGCATGATCAATTAGCAGAGCATACTGAACTGGGCATTCCCGTCATGATGATTCACGAAGGCATTCCTGGTCATCATTTACAATTTGCCACAGCGGCTTTGCATCCGTCTTTTGTACGTCGTATCTACAGCGCCAATGAACACGCGGAAGGTTGGACCACTATGCTGGAGGATTACATGCTGGATGTGGGGTATATCGAGAAAGACTTAGTGGATGAGGTTCGATTTATTGCCAAGCGTGAGATGTCACGCTTGGTGGCGCGAGTAGGTATTGATTTGTATTTCATGACGGGTAATAAGCAATATTTGGATGTCGGGCTGGATATCCCATTCGATAGTGAAGATGTATTTGAAAATGCGGCAAAACTATTAAAACAAGCCACCGGCTTTACTGATGGGCGTGTACAAGCCGAATTAAATTGGTACAGCACGGAACAAGGCTATCCTCTCAGTTATTTAACGGGCAACCGCTTGGTTTGGCAGTTAAAACAAGACCTATCTGCGGCGAATAAAAAGCAATTGGACCAAACGGCATTAGATCAGGCCTTTCATCGAGTGTATTTGCAATCTGGCTGCATGCCTGTGAATAGCTTACGCAAAGTATTTGAAAATGAAGGCTACTTGTAGCCTTCAGCAGGATAATGAATATGAGCTAGACTAAGAGTAGTGTTGATGATTTTTGGCTGATGATATGCCCTGCAAATGGATGCCTCAGTTATGCCTGATATTGTGCTTGGCTGGCTCTGCTTGGCCAGATGAAGCCTTACGAGTGGGGATTCCTAAAGAAGGGTATCCACCTTATATTGTGGTGGAGGGGAACCAAGTATCCGGCATTATGATTGATACGTTGCAATCCGCCGCAAATGTTTCTTATTTTCAGCTTGTCTATATGTTCTTACCTGAAGTGCGCTCTCGAGCCATGCTTGCCAGTAATGAAATCGATTTGCGCATGGAGTCCCCCAGTTTTGTAGATGATCCAGGTGATTATTTATGGAGCGAGCCAATTACCAGTATTAAAGATATGTTTATCTTTCATCGTAACTCTGAAAATGTATTTGAAAAAGATGAAACCATGGAAGGGGCAGTGATTCATACACATCTGGGTTATAGCTACCCAACCCTACAAACCTTGTTTGATCGGGGCATTATCATACGTAAAGATTTTAATACCGAACAAGCCATGCTGGTTAATTTGATTCGCGATAATGTTCATTCAAAGCGGGCTGCGGTAATGGATCAGAATGTCGCAAAATATTTGATGGAAAAAGACCCTGTTTTAAAAACCGATTTAAGAATCTCTCGGCGTCATGTCGATTACAATTATCTTCACTTTCAATTTCCAAAGAACCCGAAAATGAAAATGGTAGTAAATAAACTCAATTTAGAAATTCGAAAACTCAAGCGCAGTGGGCGTGTGGACAAAATTATTAAGAAAGCCATAGGTGAATAGCCACATGTATAAATATGTGGCTATTTGAATTTATAAGTATTTATTTTCCCATTAACGGATTACAGTTTTTGATCAACACCTTTCCTTCCAGCATGGCGCCTTTTGAGTACTCTCTAAAGTGACATGTATTAGTCTTTTCTTCATAGCTTTCTAACCATAAATTATCATCTTTCCATGTAGCCATCATATGCTGGTGACCATCGGGTACGGTGACCGTCATTACACCGCCCCAGTTCTTCACGAAGATTTGCTGAAAATGAAAAAAGTAGGCGCCACTACCAATAACTAGAATTAAAAACGCCGCGATGCCTGCTGGCTTCCACTGTTTAAATTTGACGCCGATTCCGTAAAAGGCCAATAGCATCAGTAAAATAACGCTAACCCAGTAGAAATAAGTAATCATAGTCATTCCTTTTTTGTGAAAAGACATGAGTATAGAAAAGTAAGAGAGAAGAGGAAAGGAGAGTGCAAGGAATAGAGATTATAGAATGCTAAAGAGTAAAGTAATTAACAACCAGCGAAACCTTGGTTTCGCTGGTTAAGCTTAATTTACTTACGACGTCGAGCGAACATTAAGCCTAATAGGCTTAGCCATAGATAGCTGAACGCACCGGAACCGGATGATTTATTCTCACTATAAATGCCGTTAGTATCGGTTAGTGTGACAGTAAATTTGGCTTCAGTCTCACCATAGCCATCGTTAGCTGTAACTGTAATGTCATAGGTTTGTGACGCATTGAAGGTAGCTTTTGAAATACTGCCGCTTATGGTGTTTAAGCTTTCATCAAACGTGATACCTGCAGGTAATCCTGAAACCGAATACGTCAGGCTGTCGCCATCCGCATCTGTCGCTAAATCCACATCCACACTTAGTTCATCACTGACGTCTAATGTCACATTAGTTAAGCCATTGAATACAGGTAAGCTGTTGCCAATTTCAACCGCACCAAGATCGATTTGACCGCGCAT
>JABXIK010000082.1 GCA_013373125.1 Gammaproteobacteria bacterium
GACCTGACTCGCTTGTAACGTGTATTCATAACTCACCAACCCATTACGTTTTAACGTACTTACTGATACATTAAATGTGAGCGAAGATGGTTGAATATTATTTGCCAATAACCAGCGATTAGGTAATTGACTAGGAAGCGACGCTTGCAGATTATTAATTGAAGGGATGAATCCATAATTTTGATATAAAAATATATACTCGCCAAACTGGCATATGGCAGTAGGTGAGTTCACCATAAAAAAGCGATTTTTTACTGAGGGCTGCTCAAATTGAAATGATGCGCCATTTGCAAATACAAATATGCTTTCTCCATTTAGACTAGATTGAAGCGACATGACTTCACTGCTGATTCGCCCTGGATTACGCTGATTGTTATATAGCACACTATTGTTTGCAGTTGGATATATCACTCCATAACCAGCATTAGCCAACAAAGAATCAATCGTTACTAAGCTTACTTGGTTACTTGATGCAGCATTGCCGACAATCGGCGCGGCAACATAAGTAGTTGCCGCTAAAATTGGTAAGCTTTCAATACATGAGCCATCAGCAGTCACACGCAAACTATTTGGTAGTGCAGAGTGAATAAACCGATTGATTTTTTCATTTATGATACTGGCACGTGAAGATGTTCCTGAACGTTCTAACGTATCCACATAAGAACGCGCAGAAAGCCCGATAAATTGAACACTGCCAATGGCTAAAATGGACAACACCATCATAGCAATGATTAATTCGATTAATGTAAATCCACGTTGTGAAGATAAGCGAAGTAACAGCTGCATTAGTAGTTACCCTTATAAACGCTTAACAATCGGGTATTACCGTTAGGTAGCGTCACCGTTATGGTGATACGTTTTGCAAAATGATTTTCAGCTAAACCCAATTGACTACCTGCACAGGTAACGCTCACTTCCACTGCAAACTGAGATAAATTGGTTTCTGATACAACTTGATTGACCAAGATAGGTGGTTGGTCTTTCACTCCATTAAAATCATCCACATCATCAAAACTTGCACGGCCTTGTCCTTCAGTAGACATCACACAAGGCAAATTGGCAGCAGCGACGGCTCCACCACCATTGGGAGTTTGATCATCGAATGCCATAGCCATGATGGCATCGGCATAAGCTTGTGCGATTGATAATGCACGTACTTCAATTACAGGTGTCGGGCTATCTTCCACAGCTGAAGAAAGGGCTGTCATAAGCGCAGACATGGCAATTGAAACAACCACGATGGCAATGAGCATTTCTACTAAAGTGAATCCTGCTTTATGGAACACAATTCCCCCCATATGCAAACCCACTTGGGCTAACACACAGCTGATGCTGTGGGTCAAAGCAAATGCGTAGATTTTGTAACTGATTGCTACCGTTGCTATTCACATGATTACCAGAGCCATCAAAGTGTATTTGAAAACCAGCAGGTAAGGCTGACAAGTTTTGGCATAACGCCGAAAACTGAGAGTTGGAATAACGCACCACCTGTTGGTGGTGTGGCAATTCAATTTGTTCGATGATGGCTGAACCTTGAGATAAAACAAACTGCCAATCGTTAGAATTGCGCTGAATACTCAGGGTCAGTGGATTGATGAGATTTTGTTTAAGTAAGGCTTGGCGCTGCACATATTGCAACACGTTTAACCATTGCTCTTGCGCGTTAGCTGAATGGTATTGAGAAGGGGAGCTGAATAAACCAATGCCGACAACACTGAGGATGGCAATTAAAACCATCACCAGTATTAATTCTACTAAGGTGAATCCTTTCCCCTTAATAACCATAATCTTTTTATGGGCAGCTTACCGCGCTAATACTCGGTGCGGCAGTGGTCGTTGCTTCAACGTAATCAAAGGTGCACGTGGAATCTACTAATGTAATTGTCATAGTCGTACCAGAGGCCGTGCAAGAATAATCCGAAGAATCCAATCCCGCTGCATCACAAATGGTCCCTGCAGCAGGTGGCCCAACTACGGCAGTCACGCCCGGATAGCCATTCACCATGGAAATCACCTCACCTTCTAACGTAACGCTTGAACCAGTACTGCCATTTGCTAAATATTGTGCGTGTGCAATGGCCGAACTAGAGCGTACGGCCCCTCTTGCCCCTTCCGCAGTAGATTCCCTTGCTTCACCGGAAAAATCGGCAAATTTGGGGAGTGCAAACGCACTGAGAATACCTAAGATCACAATCACCATAATCAACTCGATTAAGGTGAAACCTGACTCGCGTCTCAGCGATGTTCCATTGATGCATTGAATCATACTGCTCTCCATTGGCACCGAAAGGGAAACCCTTTATTCCATACATATGAATAAGTGTAGTAGAAAATTTCTATTTCAAAACCGTCAGCACAGTACCGCTGCTTAAATCATATTCTATTCGGCTATTAGTTTTGCTTTCTTGATAGGTAAATATGCATAAGCTATTACCTTCTGTGGTAACCAAATAATCCGCTTGTGCATTTGCTTCACTTGAGACTTCAATACCATGGCTGGCCAATAAGGCTTCCCAAATACGTACACAACGATTGGCGTCGCCAGCTAATTCTGGAGAGTGAATAGATGCCTCGCCTTTTTTAGCATCACTGGGCCAGCCGTCCAATGTGGTTGCGATATCATTTTTCCCATAACCTACTACACCGTCCACTTCTCCTTTTGCTCCATTGGAAACCCAGCGACCTCTCAGCAACATAACCGCACTAGACAATGCGCCACCTGTGGCGGCAACCGTACTGTAATGGGCATCTTCATGGTGATTCATTAATCTAGGAAGTGCGACAATAGCCAAAATAGAAAGCAAGGCGATGACCACGATCAACTCTATTAATGTAAAACCTAAGATATACTTCAACGGTTTGTTCATAGCATTACCTTGGTGTGGCACTTAAATCCCAAAGAGGCAGGAAAATACCCAGTGCTAAAATTAAAATCATAAAACCCATTATCACTAAAATAATAGGCTCTATTGCACTACTTAGCTGTTTAATTTCAAAGTCCGTTTCTTCGTCATAAAAGTCACTAGCGTCATTTAATAAGCTATCAAGGGCACCACTTTCTTCACCAACCGCAATCATTTGTAATATTAACGGAGTAAACATGCCAGACGCATTCGCTGTACGGGATAATGATTCCCCCCGTTCAATACCTGCACGCATATCTTTTACATTTTGCTCAATGTGTAAATTGCCAATAGACTCTGCGCTTACATCCAACGCCTGTAATATTGGAACGCCGGCACTGGACAACATGGAAAAAGTACGAGTGAAACGAGACAGGCAAATCCGATTAATCAAGCTGCCTATAATGGGAATATTTAATTTAAGCTGATCCCATTGCGTCGCCCCTTTGCGCTTTCTCGTCCAACGAAAAAATGCAATAACTCCACTTGCAAACAATAAGAGTAACAGCCACCAAAAATGAATAAAGAAATTAGATGTGGTTAACAGTAAACTGGTGGCTAACGGTAGCTCCTTGCCAAATTTTTCAAAAACTCCCGCAAAACTTGGGATCACAAATAAATTGACCACAAAAACGGCAACAATAATCGCGGTTATTACCATTAACGGGTAGCGTAGCGCACTGGTTATTTTTTTGCGTGTATCGCGAATCATCTCGAGATAATGCACCAACTGGAAAAAGGCTTGATCCAAATTACCTGTGCTTTCTCCTACATGAATCATACTGATAAAAATGGGATTAAAATAACGCTCATGACTTTTAAGCGCATGACTTAAGGTATTCCCCCTACTCAATACATTACCCACATCATGCAGTACTTGTTTTAAAATGGGATTTTTCGTGCTGTCGGATAAACCATAAACAGCTCGCATAATAGGTATGCCACTTTTACTTAATGCATGCATTTGTCGGCAAAACAAAACTAAATCATCCAATCCTATTTTAGGTTTGGGCAATAGATTTTTAAAAACGTCTTCAAGGTTAATACTAGGCGTAATCTCGTCAATAGTGATAGGTATGAGCCTTTCATCCATTAAGCGAGAAGCAATTTGAGACTTATGCAATGCCTCCTGCTGACCAATATGTAGATCACCATTGTTATCTCGAGCTTTATATCGGAATAATGGCATTTCAACTCCGCAAACTGGCTAAGGATAGTGCGGTGTCATCTAGACTGGCAGATACCTTAAAAACTTCACTAATTGATGTGATGCCTTCTATTGCCAGTTCTAATGCACAAGTCGCTAGTGGTAAATATTGATCACTGGCTTTAGCTAATTTAATAAATAGGCTCGTATCATTGCGACGTAATGCATCCAGCATGTCATCATCTAACTCTAATAATTCATACACACCGGTGCGTCCAACATATCCAGTATTAGAACAATGATGACAGCCATCACCTTTATAAAAGGTATATTTTTCTGGGTCCGTACCAATACCCACCAACCAGCTTTTTTCTTGTGGAGATAATAAATACGGTGAGCGACAGTTAGGACATACCTTACGAATTAAACGCTGACCTATGACAGCACGTAAACTAGAGGCCACCAAGTAGGCATCAGCTCCCATATCCATCAAGCGAACCGCAGTAGAAATAGCATCATTTGTATGCAGCGTAGACAACACCATGTGTCCTGTCATAGCTGCTCGTAATGCTATTTGAGTGGTTTCTGAATCCCGCATCTCACCAATCAAAATAATGTCAGGATCTTGTCTTAAAGCAGCTCTTAAAATTTTGGCAAACGACAAATTAATCTTGGTATTAATCTGCACTTGATTAATTCTAGGCAGCCGGTATTCGACCGGATCTTCGGCGGTAATAATTTTTTTATTACTGGCATTTAAAGTATTAAGAGCAGCATATAAAGTTGTGCTTTTACCGCTTCCTGTAGGCCCAGTAACCAACACCATGCCATGAGGTCGAGTGATTAGTGTTCGAAAGCGTTTCAATATCCCCGCACTCATGCCCAGTGAACTGATGTTTAATAACCCTTGTGATTGATCCAACAAACGCATCACCACAGCTTCGCCATATTGTGTGGGCAAAGTAGATAGACGTACATCGATACTGCGCCCTAGAATACGAATATTAAAACGGCCATCTTGTGGCAAGCGCTTTTCCGCGATATCAAGACCACTCATGATTTTCAGACGACTGACTAAAGCACTCACTACACGCCGCTCTTTCATCACCTGCTCTTGTAACTCACCGTCAATTCGCAAACGTACCCTTAGCACTGATTCATCGGGCTCGATATGAATATCCGATGCATTAATTTGCACTGCATCTTCAAAAATGTTCTGTAACAAGCGGACAACTGGTGCTTCGCTTGCATCTGACTCCGCAAGCAATGCATCAAGATCGAGATCACTCTGACCCAGTTCTTCATCTAATTCCCCTGCTATACTGGCAATTTGTTCTGTACGTCGATAAATACGATCAATTGCATTGAGAACATCCTGTTCTTTAACAAATGCAGGCACGATTTTTTTCTTAAGGACCCGTTGAACTTCGTCAACTGCCAATATATCCAAAGGGTCCATAAAACCTACAAAGTATTGACCTTGCTCTTTCATTAAAATGATCGCGCGATAACGCCTTGCAATACTTTCCGGTAATCTTCGAGTCACCTCGCTATCAAATTGAAAGCGTGATATATCAATAAACGGCATGGCAAAATGTGCCGATAATTCTAATAACAGCTTATCTTCACTAACGAATCCCAGCTCTATAACTGTACGACCGAATTTTCGTCCCGAACGCTTTTGTTCATCCAGCGCTAACACTAGTTGTTCTTTAGTGATAATGCCTTTTTCAACCAAAAGGTCCCCGACTCTGACCTTATGGGGGTTTTCTATCATCTTTGTACCCCCTGTTTTAAAACTTTTAATCTATTTAGCGCGAAATTTTTAAGCGCTTCTGATATACCACTTTGAGAAATACCTTTTTCATATAACGCTTTCGCCACTTGTATTTGGCCGGTTGACTCTAAACTAATCGCCAACCCAATTTTCCATCGGCCTTGAGTGGGTTCAGCTAATATTAGTTTTTTATATAAATCGATGGCACTGGCATGACGCTGACTTCTCTGCTCTGCCTGAGCCGCTAGCGCCAATAGATGTGTATTTTGAAAAGCTTCGTCTAAATGATTTTGGATATAAGGCCATACCTTTTCAGGCTGGTTTTTCAACCAATAGCGAATGCGATTTTCATCTGCCATTGATTGGGCCGAATTTGCAATAGCGCGAGCTTGTTCACTTTCCTGGCGATGAACATAAGATTCATTGGCAGTAGTCATAGCCTTACTTTTATCCGATATCGAATTGAAATTAAGCGCTGCATCTGGAACTGCTAGCTCAGATTTCTTTTGATTATTCTCTATTAGTAACTGCTGCTCATTATTAATTTCACGTGGCTCTTCTAGCTTTTCAAATGATAAATTTTGGCTGGGTAAATAATTATCACTTTCTGATTTTTCAGAGATTCTTGATGGCTCGACAGTCGAATTATTTTGTATTTTTTGGGTTTCTGATAAGGCACGACTTGTTAAGGGAAGAATCATTTCATTATTTGATTCTTTATTTTGCACATAGTCTAACGAATTGTCCGATAAGATATATTTGCTTGGTGCAAACCAGAGATATGATATGACGCACAGACTAACTAGGCTAAAAACTAATGCATATGGCCAAATTCGAGATGTTGACGTTATGGGTTCGTCATAAACAAATGTCAGACATTCATTTAATCGCTGTTGACGATGTCGATCATGGAGATCTTTGAGTACATCATTAACGACACTCATGCATCATCCCTATCTATGCCAAAACCTTTTTTTATGCGACTGAACACTTTCTGTATCCTTTGCCGCACGCTTAATCATGGATTTATCCACCTGCCGAGTACCCTTGGAAAAGGCAATCAACATGGCTTTGCCGCATAAAATACTAATTAATCGAGGAATGCCTCCACTATAGTGGTGCAATAAAGGGTAAGTATCATCGTTAAATACTGGCTCGCCTAAACTACCAGCAATCGCTAATCGTCGATTCACGTATTGTTCAACATGAGAACGATCCAGTCTTTCTATGTCATAACTAAACGTAATACGTTGACGTAATTGTCTTAAATGATGTTTTTCTAAAAGGCTATCCAATTCTGGCTGTGCAAATAACACCACCTGTAATAGTTTTTGGCTTTCCGTTTCAAGATTGGTTAATAACCTTAATGCCTCAATACTCTCCTCAGGCAATGCTTGGGCTTCGTCAATGACCAATACGACCTTTTTATTATTCTGCGCAAGTTTGATGAGCCTATGATTAATTTCTTCCATTAACCCATCATCTTCAATCCAACCTAAGTCAGGTACTTGCAATTCCTTTGCTAAAGCTCGCTTTAATTCAATCGGATTCAAATTCGGGTTAGGAAGGTACGCCGTATAAAAGTCTGGGCTTAAAGTATTTAATAAACGACGACAAATAAGCGTTTTCCCAGTACCCACCTCACCCGTCACTTTAATAATGCCTTCACCGCTGGCAACAGCAAACATCAACATTGAATAGCATTGTTGATGGCTAGGTAGGTCAACGTAATATTGAGTATTAGGCAAAAGCGAAAATGGCATTTCCTGTAATTGGAAAAAACCACGAAATTCTTCTAACACTTGCCCTATGGATTCCACTGCCACTGCAGGGGAAAAATTTAATGCCGTACTGGTATTCATCGTTCAGCTGCTCCTTGCTGCTGCCAGCTTGGAAATGTACGTCGCATGGTGTCAATTTCATTTCCCCAAGTATCGTCCTCTATGACTTTGGGTTGTAATAAAATCACCAATTCACTTTTGGTATGCGTCTGTTGTGTTTGTGTGAATAAAGCACCGATTAATGGAATTCGAGACAACCAAGGCACTTCAGCATCCACTTGTTTCTTCTTATTTTGTAACAAGCCACCAATGACCACTACCTGGCCGTTTTGCGCTTTAATAATGCTATCGGTTTCGCGAATACTGCTTAATGCCATAGGTAAATCAAACGTACTGCTGCCAATCTCAATGACCTTACTGCTCTCTACAACTTCGGTTACGCTAGGGTGAACATGCAAAATCACTTCATTATTTTTACCAATTTGTGGTGTCACATCCAAAGCAATGCCGGAGAAAAATGGTGTTAAGCTCACCTCTGGACTGGTATTGGTTGTCGTTGTGGTCGTAGTTGTGTTGGTACTCACATCTGTTACAAAAAATTCATCCGTTCCCACTTTGATTACCGCTTTTTGATTATTAACAGTACTAATACGAGGACTTGATAAAACTTGCACCTCACCTTGACGCTGCAATAACTGAATAACTCCGGTGAAATCTGCTGTATTAAAATTTAAAGAGAATATTCCAGATATAGCATCCGGATTAGTGACATTAATTGCAGACAAAGATCCTGCTACATCTTTAGTTGAGTCTGCGTAAGATGCATTAATTCCAGCACCAAATGAATCCCATTGAATTCCAGCTTGAAACCCTTCATTCAGCGTGACCTCTAAAATTTTTGCTTCAATAATGACTTGCTTCTGCAAGGACAGTTCTGCACGTTGCAAAAACTCTTCAACCGCATACAGCTCATCCGGAAATCCACGCACAACAACCAATCCAGCTTGCGGATCGACAATGACACGTCGACCTTCACCATTACCTACAATAACTTGAACTGTTTCTTGTAAATTTTTCCAAAAATCAGTATTTGACTGAGTCTCTAATTTAGTCGCTGTGGATATGGCTTCTTGCACGGCATTATTGTTTGTACTGTCTACATTATAAATATGACCACTGGC
>JABXIK010000078.1 GCA_013373125.1 Gammaproteobacteria bacterium
AATAAATTTGACAGTGTTTGACTTACTCGAAAAAGTCTTTTGCTTCATAAGAAGCTGTACATCTCGACTCTCGGTAAGTACCCACACGAATTGTCTGAATTCGTTTTTAAAGATCTTAACTGTCGCTCGGAGCAGTTATTCCTTCTTGCTTCTCTCGAAGCGAGGCGCGTATTCTACAGAACCGCTTTTCTTTGTCAACCTTATTTTCGAATTTTGTTTTTAAAAACAACATCTTAAACAAGGCCGCTCAACTTAATCCCCGAAGGGCTTAACTCAAGCGAGGCGCGCATTCTACGCGCTTAAAATTTTCTGTCAACGGCCTTTTGTAAAAAAACTACATATTATTTTGAGGGCTGGTTTGAGATGAAGGACAAGGTGCTCAAGTAAGTGAAACTGACGGCGATCATTCGCCGTCAATTATGTGTACTTCCTATCTATTCACCGCAGTTTCGAAGGCCTTAGTGTATTCCCCTTGAGAGTCAACGGTCCAAGCCTGTATGCGCATTTGACCTTCTTGCAACTCGATCCAGAAGAATCCCTTGGTATCATCTTGCTGCCAATACGTGTCATTACGATCTGGATTGGTAAAGGATCGAGTCTTCGCCCCGCCGCCTGAGACTATGAATGCGGTCTTGCCGCAGCGCTCTATCGGCTTTAAGTACTGAAGGTCATGATCATGACCCGTAATGAGCAGGTCTACTGAATCACACACATTCTTTTCTAAGAAGTCTTTCCAGACAATTCCTAATAAAGGTACACCATCTGATATACCGGCATTCCCATGCTGACCATTAGAGATTAATGGGTGGTGTGCAAACGCGATCTTCCATTGTCCAAATGATTGGCTTAATGCCTGTTGCATCCATTCGGCTTGTTTCTTCTTATAAGGCTCTTGCCAATACTCCACATTGGCATCCCCAATAGCCGCCAGCGGATTGGAGTCCAAGGAGTAAAAATCCACTAATGGGGTTTCCGAGTCTTTAGGGGCTGTGAATTGGTAATATCGAGATGGCATGGTCCATTTATCACTGAAGCGATCTTCTTTATAGCTATAGGCCACTTGATGCTCACCTTTGAAGTTATCCAAACCTTCACCACCAAAGTGCGAATTATCGTGATTACCCAGCGTCATATAAAAGGGAAAGTCGAGGTTTGCATACGGCTTTTCAAACTTGCTCATCCATTGCTCGTCTTCAGTGCTATCCACGCCTGAGTCGTAAATGTTATCCCCAAGGCCCAGTGCAAAGTCGCAACCTTGTTGTGCACAAACAGTTTCCAATGCTCGAGACACTTGATATTGACCCTCACTACCGGTTCCCATGTCGCCGATTGCAATAAAGCGAACCACACTGTCAGGTGATGGAATCGGTTCCGGTATCGGTGCAGGTTTATCGGACATTGCCCAGAGTGAGCCACTAAATGCACAGGCCAGGCTAAGTAGCATCTTATTTTTCATGTTCGTGCTTCCTAAATGGGATGAGAAGGAAGGACACTACAATATAGAAGTATGACACTACTATTATGAGATCTGAGTATTCATACCCATAACCTAGGCAAACAGGGCCATGTTTTAGTGTTTGTGACTTTGGTATACTGCCGGCAAATTTTAGGGGGCTTTATGAGCAAACAAAAAGCAGTGGTTATCTACAGTGGGGGCATGGACTCTTTCACACTGTTAAACCGAGTGATTCATGACGGTTATGATGTTTACGCACTGACCTTCAATTATGGACAAAAACACGTTAAAGAAGTGGAAGTCGCCAGCAAAGTCTGCCAGCAATTAAATGTGCCCCATAAGATTCTGGATATCTCCCCTATTAATCAGCTTATGCAAAGCTCTTCATTGGTGGGCAACATCGATGTACCAGAAGGTCATTACCAAGCAGATAATATGAAGAGCACCATGGTGCCCAACCGCAATATGATTTTGCTATCACTTGCCATTGGTTATGCCGTGGATATTGAGGCCAGTCGTGTGTATTACGGAGCCCACTCAGGTGACCATGTTATCTACCCAGATTGCCGCCCTGAATTTGTACATGCCATGAACGATGTGGCAAAAATCGCAAACTACGAGCCGATTAGCATTGAGACACCGTATCTAAACTCCACCAAGGGTGAAATCTTAAAAGACGGGTTAAGCATGAACCTGACCTATGAGCACACTTGGACATGTTACAACGGTCGTGAAAAGGCTTGTGGTAAATGTGGCGCATGCGTTGAACGCTTAGAAGCCTTTGCCGAAAATGGTGCCACTGATCCGGTTGCTTACGAATAAATGAAAACCCCAAGCTTTAAAGTGAAAGAAGCGTTTTACACCTTACAAGGTGAAGGTGCCCGTGCGGGCCGCGCTTCTGTTTTTATTCGTTTTAGTAAGTGCAATCTTTGGAATGGTAAAGAATCCGGTCGCGAAGCGGCGGTTTGCCAATTTTGCGATACCGACATTACCGGCACAGACGGTGAAAATGGCGGTGTGTACTCACAAGCAGAGTTATTGCAATTGGCGTTAGATTTATGGCCAAACCCTGAACACGGTAAACCTTATGTGGTGTTCACCGGCGGAGAGCCTGCATTGCAATTAACGGAATCCCTAGTGGCGAATTTTCAGCAGCAAGGTTTTGAGTGTGCCGTAGAGAGTAATGGCACCTTAGCGTTACCACATAATTTGGATTGGGTGTGTATTAGCCCTAAAGGTAAGAGCGACGTTATTATTCAGCGTTGCGACGAATTAAAACTCGTCTTTCCGCAAGCGGACATCAATCCTGAAGAGGTATTACACATCCAAGCAGATTATTACTATCTTTCCCCTATGGCCGATTACGGTGTGGAAAACAGTGGCATGATCATTCGTGAAAACATGCAAGCTGCCACCCAATATTGTTTAGATCATCCACAGTGGCGCATGTCATTACAAACCCATAAATTGCTAGGCATTAACTAGCGCCCTTTTTCAATCTTGCAAAACCCGTTTGTGCCGCTCACTATGACCAGCATTGTTATAAGGAGCGGTTATGTCTCGTATACTTTTCGAACGTCAACAACACATTGCGACTCTAACTCTGAACCAACCCGAGTTACGCAACTCTATTTCTGAAATTGAAGTGGTTGAAGAGTTCATCGAATGCTTAAACCAAGCAAGCAATGACCCACAGCTTAGATGCTTAATCATTACTGGCGCGGGAACGGCTTTTTCGAGCGGTGGCAACATCAAACACATGCTAAACAAAGAAGGCATGTTTGCCGGGCAAGCTAATGATGTGCGCGAAAATTACGGCAAAGTAATTCAAAGAATTCCGCTGGCATTACATAACATTAATATTCCAACCATTGCCGCAGTAAATGGTCCCGCCGTAGGTGCGGGTTGTGATTTAGCCATGTATTGCGACATGCGTATCGCCAGTACCAAAGCGTCGTTTGCTGAAAGCTTTATAAAAGTGGGCATCATTCCCGGTGATGGTGGCGCTTGGATTTTGCCGCGAATTGCAGGCTATGGTCGCGCTGCTGAAATGGCGTTCACCGGCGAAGCCATCAGTGCCGAACAAGCTTATGAGTGGGGCATGTTAAATAAATTAGTCGAGCCCGAGCAGTTAATGGATGAAGCTTTGGCTTTAGCCGAGCGTATCGCGGTGAATCCACCGCAGGCATTACGCGCCACCAAACAGCTATTAAGGGCGGGAACCACCCTACCACTGGACAGCGTATTACAAATGAGTGCGGCTATTCAGGCAAATTTGCATCAAACGGAAGACCACATTGAAGCAGTTTCTGCTTTAATAGAAAGAAGACCCGCAAATTTTAAAGGCAAGTGATGCCCACGTATTCAAGGATCATGATCATTCTAATGTGTTGCTTTATCTCAAGTTGCGATAGCGGCTTGGGGCAAAGTGACATGAAAGGTGTGTTTGAGACTGACCATGGGGAGTGCGTCAAAGAAGGCGACGTAGGGCTTACCATTCATAAAGGCAATGTCCATATCGACTTTTATTGCTTTCTGGATAAATGCGCTGATATGGATACCGCCATCAATAAAGGTGGTCATTTCTACGTTAGCGATAGCAAAGGCCATTACATTCAAGGGCAAATACTCGCCAATAAATCGAAAGGTTCATGGTACCTCACAATGAAGCAACAGAAATGCTCAGGTACTTGGTTTGCGGTACGCCAATAAACATGAGTACAAGCCAACACTTCATTCAAAAGCTTAATTTAGAAGCCCACCCTGAGGGCGGTTATTACCGCCGTATTTATCAATCAACTCAACTTAGCGAAACGCCACGGGGCAAGCGCCACTCTGCCACTGCCATCCATTACTTACTGGAGCGTCATGGCTTCTCTGCATGGCATCGCATTCAACACGACGAAATTTGGTTTTTTCATCAAGGGGCCCCTTTAATTATTCGCACACTCGATCCACAAGGTATCCTCGACGAATTTATATTGGGCACAGAACATGAATTAAGCATTTGTGTACCAGGAAAAACTTGGTTTTGCAGCGAGCCAATGGCAAATGCAGTGGAAGATTTTAGCTTAGTCAGCTGCGTGGTGAGCCCAGGCTTCGACTTTGATGATTTTGAGATGGGTAATGCAGACGCATTGATTGCAGAATACCCTCAACACACCGCCATTATTCAGCGACTGTGCCGAGGATAACTTAAAAGTTACGGTTGTACTCGCTCAATCTGCCAGTGCCCTTCTGTATTTCGACGGTACACAAAACGATCATGCAAGCGATTCGTTCGCCCTTGCCAAAACTCAATAGACACAGGCTTCACCTTATACCCCCCCCAGAAATCCGGCATGGGAATATCACCCGATGAAAATTTATTCTTCATTTGTGTAAACGCTTGCTCCAGTAATTTGCGCGTAGCAATGCTTTTACTTTGATGACTAGCCCAAGCAGCCAGTTGACTATCCCGCGGGCGAGAGAAAAAGTATTGTGCATTTTCGGCCATGGAAAGTTTTTGCGCTTCCCCACGAATAATCACCTGACGCTCCAAGGATAACCAACCAAAATGCAGACTGATTTTATTGTTGTTGGCCAATTGCATGGCTTTATTGCTTTTTAAATTCGTATAAAAGGTAAAACCCGTTTCATCGTAATTTTTTAACAACACAATACGCTGACTAGGCATGCCATCTTCATCCACCGTAGCCACATTCATGGCGGTAGGGTCGGTAAACAGGTTGGACTCAATGGCTTGGCCTAGCCATAACTTGAATTGGGTCATGGGATCCGCATCAAGATCTTTAAGATGTAATTCATCGGCTCCGTATTGACGACGAATATTCGCGATATCGGACATGGTGCTCGCTCTAATTCAGTTTTCCACAGTATAACGAAATTTCACATATTCACTTAAGTACTTTATGGGAGAATCTTCAATAATTCTCATATCTAAAAGCCTACCTGAAAGGCATGTTGATTGGTTTACATATTCTCACTTGGATTGCGAAGCGATACCCGTACAATAGAAGGCTTATACCTATCTCGATTTAAGTATTATGAGTAAGCGTCAAAAACGAGCCATACCTGTCTTCGAACATCCGATCATCGAAACGCACTGTCACTTGGATTACCTCAAGGAACACTCCCTTGAAGCGCTAATTGAGCAAGTGCAACAGGTGAACATTGAGAAGATCATCACCATTGCTGTATCACCTAGCAACCTCGATACCGTGATGGAGCTGACCACGAAACACCCTATGATCTGGGGTACCCAAGGGGTTCACCCCCACGATGCCGAGCAATATACCCAGGCAACGGGCATTAAAATTCGCGAGCAAGCTCAACATGAGCGTATAGTGGCAATTGGTGAGATCGGATTAGACTATTTCTATGACAATGCCGATCGTGAGATTCAGCGTCAAGTCTTTCACGAGCAATTACAAATTGCGGCCGATTTAGATTTACCTGTTGTTATCCATAGCCGTGACGCCGATGATGACACCATAGAAATTCTTAAACGCTTCGAGAAAAGTCTAAAGCGTAAGGGCGTGATTCACAGCTTCACTTCCGGCCCTGAGCTTGCGCAATACGCTATTGATCAAGGCTTTTGTTTGGGCTTTAACGGCATCTGCACCTTTAATACCGCAGAGAATGTACGTGATATTATCCGCATGACACCACTAGAGAACATCATTCTCGAAACCGATGCGCCCTACTTAACACCTGTGCCTTATCGTGGTCGTGAGAATGCCTCATACTACCTACCCTTTGTGGCAGAGAAAGTAGCCGAAGTAAAAGACATCGCCATAGAAACGTTTTTACTTATGGCGTATGAAAACAGCCAACGATTATTTTTCCCTGAGTCTTAATTATGCTGGATCTTGAGCAAAGCGCATTCTGTAAAATAGTCACTAAAGATGAACTGGAATGTTTACAAATTGAACATCCAAAATTTTTTGCAGAAATTACCCTGCAGGGTGCTCAACTTACACAATTTAAACACAATAACCTCGGCGACTTTGTGTGGTTAAGCCCTGATGCCATTTATCAGCAAGGCAGCAGTTTACGTGGCGGTATTCCAATATGCTGGCCATGGTTTGGTGTACTTGAAAAAAATCCAGCGATAATTACCCAAGTTTTACCAAGCGGGCTTGGTGCCCATGGTTTTGCTCGAAATCAAAACTGGCGTATCACTGACTTAAATGAGCGAGTTGACGGCGTCACTATAGCGTTACAATTAAAAGATAACGAATACACTCGAAGCATTTGGCCATTTGCATTTGAACTCACCTGTCGCTTTCATCTAGGTGACGACATTCGTATGGAATTAGTGAATTACAATTCGGGTGATAAACCATTTGCGGTAAGCCAAGCATTACATACTTACTTTCCAGTGAAAAATATTGAGAGACTTAAAATTCACGGGGCTAACCAACACCGTTACATTGATGCCTTAGATCAATGGCAAAGCAAGCAACAGCATGGTCCGATCGAGATTAAAAAAGAAGTGGATCGCATCTACCTAGGTGTCATACGTTATGAGTGGGAAGATGAGCATCATCAATTCACATTAACAAGCAATAGTGAATCCAGTGTAGTCTGGAATCCTTGGATAGATAAAAGCCTAACACTGAGCCAATTTCCGGCAGATGGCTATCAATCCATGATGTGTATCGAAAACGGCAACATCCTGGATAATGTGATTAGCTTAATGCCAAATGAACACCACACTTTAAACATGGTGCTCACTAAACAGTAATTACTGGTAATCCATTTTTTTTGCCAATAATTGTGTTAATCCCTGATATCGAATCCCCAATAAGCGATAAAGAAAATGGATCACGTGGGCATCCCAGCCCACCATGATTCTAGGCTTATTCTTTTTAATACCAGCCACAATGATGCTAGCTGCTTTTTGCGGTGTGGTATGGGCCAGTTTATCGAAACTGGCCGCTAACTCTTCTTTGTTTTCATTTTCACTCACGCGAGCATTGCGAGCGATTTCGGTGGCGATCCCCCCAGGGTGCACACAACTCACTTCTACATGAGGGAAGTTTAAACGCATTTCTTGACGCAAAGCTTCGGTGTAACCCCGCACGGCAAATTTTGCAGCGTTATAACTACTTTGCCTGGGCACCGCTATCATGCCAAACACGCTTGATATATTAATGAGGTGGCTGCTTTTTGCTTGTTTCAAATACGGCAAAAACGCTTCACAACCATTTACGACGCCCCAAAAATTAATGTTCACTAACCATTCAAAATCTTCGCGCTTCACTTCATCAACACCACTGGATAACGCCACGCCCGCATTATTGATAACCATGTTAATCTCACCCAGTTCATCATGTAACGCTTTGGCATACTGCAACACCGACTCACGATCAGCCACATCTAATTTCTGTGTAACTACTTTAGCATTTGGATTGGCTTCTAAAATACGCTGAAGGGTCACTTCTAAACCAGTCTCATTAATGTCCGAAATGGCCAGCCGACATCCTTCATTTGCTAACGCTTGAGCCAAAGCTTGCCCGATACCTGAACCCGCCCCCGTAACAACTGCCACTTGCCCTTTTAATTGTGTCATATTTAACCTTTATTATTTTATTAAGCGATGGAAGCCATGCATGTAGCTTTCAATGAAGTCAGACGTTTTTGTAAATTTTTGCTGTCTAAATCTAGCCACACACTGGCCGCATCTAAACTGTGAAATGCCATCACTTCTTTATTGGATTGCCAAAGTCGTTGTGAATAATCGGTTGCCAATTCCCATGAATCAGGATGAATAATCAGCGCTACTTTGTGGAAGATATCTCTGGGTCGATTCAAAATCACCTGACTAAATTGCTCAATGCAATCGGGTGTCAATTGAAACACAGCATCACGACAATCCACCACCACGATAGATTGATTATGAATTAAAGCATCTTGGTTTTGGATCAATTCATGCTGAAGCATTTCGTCTAAGGTGACCTCACCTAGCCAATACTCCAGTACTACACTGCCTTGGTTAAATACGCCGTACTCACTTGCCATGCATACTACTCAGCCAAAAAAAACAAATTATACTCAGCTTAATTGGATAAACATTCGGGGAAATCAGCCAACTTTTGTGATTATCGGTTACAATAGGAGCATATTAATGAAGAGCAATTGGAAATGAGTAAAGGCGCTGACAAGCATCAAGGGCGATTAAGTGAGCTAAACGATTTTGGTAAAGATCTTGCCCGTCGCTGCAAAAGCCACTGTGAATTATGTGCAGACCATGGGGTAAAACTGGTGATTCATGAAGTACCTCCTGTCCCCAAACAACCTAATTTTGATCATTGCATTTTTATTTGTGAAACGTGCGAAGGCCAAATTAACAAACCTAAAACATTGGATGCGAATCACTGGCGCTGCTTAAATACGAGTATTTGGAGTGACGTACCCGCCGTACAAATCATGTCTGTATTAGTGGCTAAAACATTAGCGCCAACAACCGATTTTGCCGCTGAATTATTGGATCAAATCTATCTAGATGATGAACAGCAACAATGGTTAGCGGATGCTGAGCAGGATCTCGCTAAAAAGAAATAAAGCATCAAAGCCATTGCAGCATAGGTTCTGCAATGCGCTTATCCAACACTCTCAGCTGACCATCTCCAAATAAAATACGCCAGTGTTGAGACGTTTCACTTTTTACAACCCCGTCACCAAAGCGCTCATGTTTAACCCACACCTCCACCCGAGGCTGCTCCACGTTCACGCTGGCCTTCACAGGTCTTGGCTTTGAGGTTTTTTCTTGAAGCGTCAACGGCCAGTGCATGGTCTCTATGTAATTCTGAGCTAATGTTTTAGCGGTTTTAGGTAAGGCGACCTCAGCCTGTTTATGCTTTAGCGCTTGCGTCAATTTTAGAACATCTGGCACATGCATGGATTCGATAAAAGGACTTATTGTTTTTGCTCCCTCACTTTCCGCTTTACTCGGCGCCACAAGATACAAGCGCTGCATAGTCCGAGTCATGGCCACATAAAATAGCCGGCGCTCACTTTCTATACTACTACTTTGCTTCATTTCACCGTCATTCACATACGGATAATAATGATTGCTCAGCGCAGGTAGAATTACCACCGGCCATTCCAATCCTTTTGCTCTGTGTATCGAGCTAATGACAATGCCGCTGTCTTGAACTTGCTGTTGTTTAATATGTGTCAGATTTTGCAAAAACTCATAAGCACTGGCTGCGGATAGATTAGACTTTGCCATAAAGCGTGCAAAACCTTGTACCGTCGCCACGCGATCATCCACTTGCTGACTACTGAAAGCGCTGTCACTTAGGCCTTTATAAAAATCCGTTTCACGTAAATAACGATTAATCAGTTGATGAGCGGTAATTCTAGGGTGTAATGCTAACTCAACTAATTGCAAGCGGTTTTCCACTTGCTGCTTTTGCCAGCTAGATAAATCCGGTAGATCCATGTCTTTAAATGCACGCAATGCATTTTGAGAAGATGCCGCTAAACCCTTAGCTATATTTTCTAATTCTGCACGTTTAATTTTTAGCGCGGGAAAGGTTAAAAACATTAACCAACTTTGATTACGCTGACGTGCACTACGTTGCTCGAATACATTTGCAGCAATTTCAAACAGCATCATAAACGGTTGCAGTTCGTAACGCTCTAGCACCCAAGAATGGTGCGACATTTGATAGGGAATATTTTCTTGTAGTAATGCTAACTCTAACGGCGCACTAATCCCCCATAAACGTAATAGCACAGCAATATCTTCGGCTTTATGATGCTGTAAAGCCTGCTTAATAATTTGTACTGTGCGTTTGGCATAATCATCATCGTGCTGCAAGTACACCTGTGTATCAGGGTTACTTTCATGGGCCAATGCCATGACAGGCTCACGACCTTTATTTTGATGAATAAGCTGATTACTCAATAACGCCACGTCGTGACCATAACGAAAACTGCAACTTAATGTGTAATGCTGCGCATCTGGAAATGTTTCATCAAAATAGCGCAACATGAACTGACTGTCAGAGCCACGGAATTCATAAATGGTTTGATCCGGATCGCCGATCACCATCACATTGGCACGCTGACCCGCTAAGGTTTCCAACAGAAATTGTTGAATGGGATTAATGTCTTGATATTCATCCACCAAGATCCAATCCATATGATTTGCATAATGCGCGGCTAAGTCTGGGCGCTCGCTGAATAACTTACACGGATCGTACAACATATCCGCATAATCGATGCGCCGCTGCTGCTTACGCCACTTTTCATAGGCTTCGAACACCTCGACAAAGAAACGACACTGTTTAGGCAAGCCGGTTTGATTAAATACGGCTTTAGCTGGATCCAAACAAGATTTCACTTGTTCCATGTAGGACATCATGGGATCTAACCACTTCTTTTTGTCGTTTAAGATTTCTTGTGCAAGGGTTTTATTGGCATGCTGTTGGAGCAAGCGCCACAAAATGTATTCTTGCTCAGTTTGTGTGATCAGTTGTTCTTGAAATCCATCTAACCAACCTTGCTGTACCAAGCCTTGGTAAATTTTTAATCCAAGAGAGTGGAAAGTACGCACTTGAGGCAAAGGCCCAGTCATGACCTTGTGCAATTTATGGGAGAAATCCACTTGCGCCGACTTGTTATACATAATCACAAGCAAACGCTTCGGGTTTTGCCCTTGTTGTAAGCGTTCACGAATGAACATAGCCAAGGTGCTGGTTTTACCTGCACCCGCCACAGCCGTTACTTTGGCGTGACCCTGAGCATGGGCAATAATGTTCAATTGTTGATCAGTTAACTGCAAACCAGCGGCCTTTTAAAATGAAGGTGCGCATTTTAAATCAAATCCTGTCGTGATTGGGATTTTTCCTAGCCTGCTGATCATTAATCAACCACAGGGCAACATGAAAAAATCCCACTATGAGCAATCCATAGCCAGTGCTAGAATCGCCCCCCAAAATTCATCCACCTAAGGAATTATCATGTTCAATGTTAATGAGTACTTCGACGGCAAAGTAAAGTCCATCGCGTTCCAAACTGAAACCCTACCTGCCACCGTTGGCGTAATGGCTGCCGGTGAATATGAGTTCGGCACCAGCCAGAAAGAAACCATGACCGTAGTATCGGGCGCTTTGACAATTCAATTCCCTGGTACTGAAGAATGGAAAACCTTCAACCAAGGTGAATCTTTCATCGTTGAAGCGAACGTGAAGTTCGGCGTTAAAGTAGCGGTAGATACTGCTTACTTGTGCACTTACGAGTAATTCTGCTCGTTTTTTGACCGGCTAATTTCACGATAATTATCTGGTAAGCTGCGTATCCTGCACTATGCTTAATAGTGTATGGATACACATTCTCTATTAGACATCACCCCCTTCGACTGGCCTTCAATTTTCACGGCCTTGTTGTGCGGCAGCATCATTGGCCTCGAACGACAAATCCGCGGCAAACCCGCCGGCATTCGTACTTCATCACTCATCATATTGGGCACTTACGTTTTCATAGCGTGTTCGATCTATGTCACGCAAGACGCAAACATGACCGATCCTTCACGTATCATTGGTCAAGTAATAACCGGTATTGGTTTTTTAGGTGCAGGGGTAATGCTCAGCAAGGGACGCAGTGTTTATGGTGTAACCAGTGCAGCAACCATCTGGGCGTTAGCCGCTGTTGGGGTATGTATTGGCATTGGCCAATTGGGAAGTGCCTTTAAATTATCTTTTGTGGTGGTGATAATTTTATTTGGTGTTGACTGCTTTGAAGAGTACAGCCAACACTTAGGGAAACGGGTACATAAACGCTTTACCCATTGGCGCAGTCGAGATAATGAGTAATCAGTGTGCAGCCAAAACCGCTTTTAAGTCGGTGCCTTGTACTCTTTTATAGCCAACATAAACCGTTGGATAACCTTGGATACCCAGAGTTTTTAATAACCACGGTTTTTTCACCGGTTTTTCTACATCATAATCTAGATAATCAATTTGATTTTCTGCAAACTCTTGACGTAATTTCTTACAGTAACCACACCAAGTTGTACCGTACAGCACAATTTTAGGTTGTCCATCTGCATAAAAATGTTCGTCATAAATACGCTTTTCTGCATCAGTTAACGCAACAGGCCCGAGGTTTTCGGCTAACAGCGAACTGTAAACGCCTGGGTTATAAGTATAAGACTTGTCTTTTCCGACTATTAGAAAAGGCATAGTACGTGGATACCCAAAGGTTTCTAGCCATTCTGGATTTAGATCCATATCCACTTCTTCATAAATTACATCACGCTTGTCTAAATCCCGACGCGCCGATTCACAAGGTTCTCCGCAACCTTGTTTCACTAATAATGCCACCTTCGGATTTCCATTATGGTCAAACAAGCCGTTCTCAAAAAACCGCAATATGTAGTGCTGATAGTGCATACCAGCACCAATCAGTACAGCTAATATAATCAGCTTTTTCATGTTACTTCCTTATACTCAACACTGAACCCTGCTTTTTCTGTCAGCCCCATTTTTTCCACCAAAAACGGAAGCCCTTCGTTTAATTGTTGTTCTAAATTCCACGGCGGATTAAAAATAGCTAAACCACTGCCATACATGCCTTGCTCTTCATCCGCACCGGATACCCAAAAACGCACATCTAAAAAACTTTTAGCATTTAAGTTTTTCAATTTGCGTACCATGGTTTCGCTCATGGATTGCTTGTCATTTCGATTTATTAGCGGATACCAAATCAAATACACACCATTAACAAATCGCTTAAGTGCTTGCTCCATGGCGCTTACCACCTGTTGATATTCCTTGGCTTGCTCATACGGAGGGTCAATCACCACCATGGCACGCTTAGTTGGTGGGGGTAATAAGGCTTTTAAACCTGAAAAGCCATCTTGTTTTTCGATGGCAACGATTTTGTCACCATCAAAGTTTTTGCGTAATAATTGAAAGTCTTGCGGGTGAAGTTCGAACAAGCGCACCTTATCACTTGGGCGCAAAGATTGGCGAACAAACCATGGACTCCCTGGGTACAATTTTAAGGTTTCCCCTGGGTTCAACTGATTGATCACTGCCATGTAATCTTTAAATACCGCAGGTAGTTTCGCGTCCCAAAGGGTTTTAATGCCTCCTTGAGATTCTTGGGTTTTCGTAGCAAGCGCATCATTCAAGCTATAAATACCAGCAGCACTATGAGTGTCGATATAGTAGATGGGCTTGTCTTTTTGCACCATGTATTGTGCCGTCATCACGCACACCCAATGCTTTAATACATCTGCGTGATTTCCCGCATGAAACCCGTGGCGATAACTTAACATGATCAAAACCCTTAAACTGATAAAACATGACAATTAGGCGAGGATTATACCCTTTCTGCTTAATTGTCCCCCATAAAAAAAGGGCCTTAACGGCCCTTTTTAAGCGCTCGTATGCATTACAAGCTTGCAACACATAGAGCACCAACGATTGTAAGCACCACAGTGTATGGCAAGGCCATCACCACCATCTTGCCGTATGACAAACGAATCAAAGGTGCAATGGCAGACGTAAGTAGGAATAAGAACGCAGCCTGACCATTTGGCGTAGCCACACTCGGCAAGTTCGTACCTGTATTAACTGCAACCGCTAATAACTCAAAATGCTCTTTCGAGATATTACCAGCATCAAATGCCGCTTTCACTTCGTTAATGTAAACCGTTGCTACAAACACGTTGTCACTGATCACAGATAACAAGCCATTAGCAAAGAACATAATAAGTGGCTGCGCTTCAAGGCTTTGTGCAAATACCCAATCAATAATCGGTGTGAATAAGTGTTGATCATGAATGACCGCAACCACAGCGAAAAATACAACTAATAGAGAGGTAAATGGCAAGGCTTCTTCAAACGCATGACCAATTTGGTGCTCTTCGGTGATACCGTTTAGCGCCGTTTGCAATACAATAATGGTTAAACCTATTAGACCAACAGGGGCTAGATGCAGCGCTAGGGCAAAGACTAAAAAGATAGCAGCCACACCTTGAATCCAAAGCTGTGCCACTTGGTTTTTAGTACGCTTTTCAGTTTCATGTTGATCGTATTCATTCAAAATGCTGTAAACCACTTCTGGTAATTGATCGCCATAACCAAACAATTTGAATTTCTCAACAATGATAACTGTGGCCAAACCGGCTACTAGGGTTGGAATGGATACTGGGGCCACATGCCAGAAGAAGGTCATGAAATCCCAACCAATTTTTTCAGCAATCAATAAGTTTTGTGGCTCACCTACTAGGGTAGCGACACCACCTAAAGCAGTCCCCACAGCACCATGCATCAATAAACTACGTAAGAAGCCACGAAACGCTTCTAAATCTTCACGCATATGTTCATGCACTGTTCGATCATCGTTGTGATCATGGTCATGGTGGTGGTATTCGCGACCAGAAGCCACTTTATGGTAAACACTATAGAAGCCTACACCCACAGCTATAATGACAGCGGTTACCGTTAAGGCGTCTAAGAATGCCGATAGAATGGCGGCCATAATGCTAAACGTCAGAGACAATGCAATTTTGGAGCGTACTTTCAGTAATAGCTTAGTAAAAATGAACAGCAGCAACCCTTTCATAAAGTAGATACCTGCCACCATAAACATCAATAGCAAAATCACTTCAAAGTTGGACATAATCTCCGTTTTCACGGCATTGGGGCTAGTTAACCCTAGTACAACGGCTTCAAGCACCAATAAACCACCCGGCTGTAACGGGTAGCATTTCAATGCCAGCGCAAGGGTAAAGATGAATTCAACGATCAATGCCCAACCAGCTACTGTGTAACCGATGTCAGGAATCATGACTAATAACGGGTTAATAATTAAAAAAGCCACGATGGCTTTTTTATACCAGACAGGGCTATTGCCCAAAAAATTATGAAATAAGCTGTTCATAAGCTCTACTTATCGGTTAGTCAATTCCATTTAGAACCTCAACCATACGGTTTAGCCTCCCGTGCTATTCATAAATCGTAGGATCTGTACTTCACTGCCTAAGTCAAAATGATGACGCTCAGGCTTCAGGTCCATCGCTTCACGAATAGCTTGTTTAACTGGTTCTAACTCTCCAGGGTAATGCCTTACTACGGTTTTCAAATCAATACTGTGCTCATTTCCTAAGCATAGTAGCAATCTGCCTTGAGCGGTAATTCTTACCCGATTACATTCACCACAAAAATTATGACTATGGGGTGAAATAAAACCCACTCGACTATTATGGCCATCGGCAAAGTGCCAATATCGACTGGGTCCACCGCTGGTTTCCTCACTGGCTACCAGAGGGTATTTTTGTGCGATGATCTCTCGTATCTCGGCGCTACTCATAAAGGTAAGCGCGCGATCATGTTCCTCTATTTCTCCCAGCGGCATTTCTTCAATAAAGCTTATACCTAGTTGCTGGGCTCGAATAAATTCAATTAAATCGAGAATCTCATCATCATTGCGCCCCTTTAGAATGACGCTGTTGATTTTAATATCATCAAATCCCTGAGCTTGGGCATATAGAATCCCGTCTAGCACAGTTTGCAATTCACCCGTGCGTGTTAATTGCTTAAATTTTTCTGGCTGCAAACTATCTAAACTAATGTTTAAACGATTTAAACCGCCTTGCTTCAATGCAGCTGCCTGTTGAGTAAGTTGACTACCGTTAGTGGTCATATTTAACTCATTTAATCCTGGCAGTTGAGACACTCCAGCTACCAGCTGAGTAATGCCTTTTCTCACCAACGGCTCCCCCCCCGTCAGGCGAATCTTACTCACACCTAATTCCACAAACGCCTGTGCAATTAATTGAATCTCTTCTAGGGTAAGAATTTCAGAACGAGGGGCAAAGACCATGTCTTCTGCCATGCAGTATACGCAGCGGAAATCACAGCGATCGGTCACCGAGATGCGAACATAGTCCACAACTCGATTAAACTTATCAATCAACTGCTCAGTCATTCAATCACCACTTATTTAAAGCACCCGAATAGTACCAAGAATAAAAAGCTGGCGCCTAGTGCCGACCTAAAAAAAAGCATTTTTATTTTAAGAACAGTCCGTTACGGCACACTTATAAAGCAATAAAATACCAGTCGCACCACTTAAACGCATTTTAACGCTCGTTAGACCAGCGTTGTAGGACATTACGTAACTCTTCCATGCGCACAGGTTTGGCAATGAAGTCATTCATGCCCACAGAAATACAATGGGTTTTATCCAGTTCCATGCTGTTGGCAGTAACGGCTACTATTATGGGCTGATTGAAACGTCTTTCATTTTCTCGTATGGCTAACGTTGTTTCGAATCCATCCATAACCGGCATTTGGCAATCCATCAAAATAATGTCAGCAGGATGTGCCTCTTGTTTTATCAAGGCATCTTCACCATTTATGGCAATGTCACACTCAATACCCATTCGAGTAAGCATGCTCGACATTACCTTCTGATTAATTTCATTATCTTCAACAACCAGAACTCGGTTTGGCAGACAATTGCTATTTGGCTTTTTCTGCACGCCAAAAAACGGTAAGTATATATCCACAAATATGACAGGATGTTGAAAATGCACATCCCATTTACCGTCTAATAATCGGATTAACTCTTTTACAAAATCTGCATCCTGCTCACTTACAAAAAGATCATGGATATTACTAACGGGCTCTTTTGATTGACTCTGCATATTAAAATTTAAATGCAATTGACCAGTATCAGGCATGACATCTAACGTCAACATCATGCTATTACAATTTAAATTGGCGCCATTAAAAATAATTTCAGTCATCAATAAATAAACTGGACGAATAGGTCCTGTTAAAATATCCCAATCCACTAAATTGCTATTAAGTGAAAATTCAGCACCACGAACCTTACATTCATTCGACAGATCTTGATGCCAAAGCCTCAGTGTGGTTTTTACATCGGATTTTTCCAATTTAAAATCAGGCTCACTAGCGCCCATTTCTGTATTCAATAATAATTTATCAATATGCCGTGATATCAGGCGCGTGCTATGGCTGGCATCATGCAGTAATTCACTATTAACTTGGTAACCGTGCACAGATAAATCCAATACATGCTGAATCGAATGCAATGGGGTTTTTAATTCATGGGAAATATTTTTTAAAAAGACATCTCTGACTTTTTTATGCTTATCTGCCAACTTGAGCGCTTCAGCTAAGCGGTTACCAGTTTTATTCAAAATACTTTGATAGCGCCGCTCACTTGCTATCTGATCAGTTTGTAATTTATTAATAAGCTCAGCTAAAGCCCAAGATAGCAATAATGATTCGACAACCGTACCAATCAGAAAAGCATGTTCGGTAAATAGATTTACCGGCAACTTACCAACTATTGTTAACTGGTAAATCAACCCACCAGCGGCTAAAAATATCCAAGCCAACAAAAAGAAGCGTGCAGGCTGGTAACCGTTTCTTAATACAATGATTGATATCCAAATGACGCTGATTTGGTAGCACGCACTGACCAGCAAATACAAGGCGGTGGCGACCTCTTTTAAATCGAGCCACACCAACACCACGTCTAAAACAACAAATGCAATCAACCCCATAAACCATAAATGCCATTTAGGATAATGCTCCGATAAGCGTAAAAAACTGGATGCAAATAAAATGGCAAATACAAAAGCCACACACACAGTGGTAGCCCACACTTGTGGTGTACTCATCCAATGAAAAGCAGGTACTAAATAACGTATAAAACCTAGATCTATCAGGAAAAAGAGCTGCAGACAAGTTAAATTCAAACAGTAGAACAAGTAGTAAATTCGGCGGGTAGAAACGTAAAGAATGCCGTTATAGATACTCAACGCTAGCAGAATACCTAACAAAACAAATATCAAACTTAGACGAGGCAATTGCTGTTTGAGAAAGCCTTGATGTGTTCCAATTTCAATGGGTAAACGCAATGCGTGATCACTTTTTAACTGCAAAACCACCACATCACCTAGTTCTGCCTCAGGTAGCTCAAGTGAAACAAATTCACTGGGCAGTATTTGCTCAGATAAAGGCACACTGACAACATTTTTTAATGTGGCCTTGGCATTCCCCATTGCATCAAATACATGCGCTTGAAGTTGCGTAACATGCGTAAAGCCAATCTGCAATACTAACTCTGAGCTAAGCAATTCACCCAAGGTAAACCAAATCCAAATTTGATTATCTGTGAATCCAAGGTTGGGGGAAGACGTTGGTGATTTGGGATTAAATGGCGGTTGTTGGAGAATTTGTCTCGCCGTGTATTGATGTTGCACATCAATAAGATAATGCGCCCCAGGCCAAATGCTTTGCACTTCTTGGAGTACATCCAATTTTTGCGCTTTTGCTTGTTCCTGTGCTTGGGTGAACCAAGGTCCAATCAACAAACAAAGAAGCGCAAAATATTTCATAGGCTAGGCCGTAACGGTGTCGTTCACATCAAGAGCTCGTTCAAGAGCCGCCATGCCTGATGGCAAATCAATGACGGCCCCAGACTGTTTCATACTCATCCCCAATGCATGTAAGGTTCTAAAGAGGTTATGGGCACGACTCTGTTCACCCATTTGACCAATTCTTACTATGGGCAAACCGAATGAACCTGAGATCTCCACTTTGTACTGTTTCGACATAGTCGATAACACCTGCTTACCGTCCACGCCTTGCGGTAAGCTAATACCCACCACACTATTTAAGCGGCTATGTGTATCAACAAACAATTCTAAGCCCATGGCTTCAACCGCGGATTGCAACGCAATACTGCACACCTCATGGCGATTAAAGCGTTTATCTAGGGTTTCCAGACACACTTGGCGCAAAGCTTCATGTAAGGCCAAAATTCCACTCACCGGCGCGGTATAGTGGTAACCTTTTTCTTCCCAAAACTGCCTGGCTAAACGCACATCTAAACACCAATGTGGCATAGGTGCAGTACGTTCTAAAATTATGGGCCAAACGTGTTCGCTAAAGGCAATAAGCGACACACCAGGGATAGACGCAAGGCCTTTTTGCCCCCCCGTAATGACCACATCCACCTGCCAGTTATCCATTTCCAAGGGCATGGTGCTCAGGGTGCAAACCGCATCCACGACCGATAGCACACCATACCGGCGAGCCATTTGAGTAATGCTCGCCAGTTCTCGGTTCCACACCGTACATGAGGTTTCCCCTTGTACTATGGTCAGGACATCAAAATCATGCTCTTGCAGAAGCTTTTCCACTTCTTCTGGATTCGCCGCTTGGCCCACTGGGGTTTCATAGACGGTCACCTCAGCACCATTACGTTTGGCCATTTCTGCTAAACGCGCACTGAAAAAGCCATTTTGGATGCTCAATACCTTACGCCCAGGCCATACTAAATTGGTAATCGCCATTTCCATCGCGGCACTACCTGGGCCTGCCACACCGATGATGTGCTTGGATTGGGTTTGAAACACATATTGAGACATCAGGCGGACACGCTCGATAACCTGACTCATGGTGTCTCCTAGGTGATTGATCACCACAGAGTTAGCCATGGCCACTTTCTGCGACACAGGCACTGGACCTGCCCCCATCAGCAATAAAGGTTCGTTCGGTAAAATACTATCCAGTGGTAAATCCACAGGAGGATGAATTGTGGTCAAAGTGGTTACACCCAAACAATGAAAATTAAATTAAAAACGTGCACGTAATCCGAACATGGTGCCTTCGGCCATACTGAGCTTATCGTCGTTATTTAGATAAGCACCAAGGAAACGATATTGCGCATATACCGCCACATCCCAATTAAAGGCGTACTCTAGTCCACCTTGATATTCGAACTCTAATTTAGCCGTATCATCCCAATCGCTACTTAAAAAGAAAGGACGGAAATTTGCACCTACATTCACTTGCAAGCCAGCCACAACCGGTAAAAAGATCTGCGCACGCATACCAATGGCTGTGCGTTCATAATCCAATGCATCATTGGTGGTTTGGCTGATTTCAAAATCAAACTCAGCACCACCTTGCTTTTCTGGGTCCGGTAAATACCCAAAGCCACCAGCACCTAGGGCGATGACTTCGAATTCTTGGGTTCCAAGATTAGCGCCCTCTAGTTTTGACATGTCGTCACTGGCTAGATAGCTCAAATACACCATACTGGTGACCTGATCGCCTTCTTTACCTTTTTGGGTTTCACCAATACCTAAGCGGTAATGGCCCAACTCATCCCCTTGAGCGAGATCCATAAATAGAGTGTCGTAATCTGCATGGCTGCAAACACTAAATGACAATGCGGTGGAAACTAAAATGGATGCGGAGTAACGACTAAAAAAAGTTTTCATAACCATACCTCTTAACGATGGCTCGAGCATACCAAAACCCCATAGGTAAGCAACTGCAAACCCCATAAACTCTAGGCCTTTTCACATAATCCAGTTAGCGAGGCGCACAAAGATTGGTTACACTTAGCACCGTTTTCATTTATTACTAGGCTAACATGGATCGCAATTTCGACGGCTTATCCCAACGTTTTAACAGCCAAATCTACGGCACATTAAAAGGCCAATTGCGCTTGAAGATGTTGGATTTCGATTTGGAGGATATTCTGGCCTTCTCCAGCAAACACAAGGTGTTAGATGTGGGCGGTGGAATGGGACAATATTCTTCTGCGCTTCTAGCAGATGGGCACCAGGTGACCATTACCGATATCAGCCAAGAAATGCTCGATGAAGCCAAGTTAATTTTTCACGAAATCGCCCCTGATCGTCAGGCCAAGTTTATCTGTACTGCTTTACAAGATTTGTCTCAGCACTTAAACGATCAATATTCATTGGTACTGAATCACGCAGTATTAGAATGGCTTGAACAGCCATTAAACGCCATTGATACCTTATACGAGTTTATCGAGGACAATGGTTATTTATCCTTAATGTTTTACAACCGCCATGCCATTGTTTGGCGCAATCTCATGAACGGCTCTTGGCAACGAGCACATAATGAATTTTTCCATCATGATAAAAATCACTTGATGCCACAAAACCCATTAGACCCGCAAAGTGTACTGCAACATGCTACCGCTTTAGGACTTGAACTTATTTCATGGCGCGGCATTCGTTGTGTCCACGATCATATGCCAAAATTCATGCGGGATAAAAAAACACTGGACGAGTTTGTGGAAGTTGAATCCCAAATCGGCTTGCAAGCTCCGTATCGAGATTTAGGGCGATACGTACATATGCTATTCCGTAAGCCTGAATAATAGATAACAGATCAAATTATGACGCCTGCCATTAACCTTGCAAAAAAACATAAAATTGCTCATACGATTCATGAGTACATACATGATGATAACCATCCATCATTCGGGGAAGAAGCCGCCGAAAAATTAGGCGTTTCTACCGCCCAGGTTTTTAAGACTCTTGTCATAGAATTGGATAGCAAACAATTAGTCGTATGCGTGGTTCCCGTCAGTCACAATTTAAATTTAAAAGCCGCTGCAAAAGCGGCTAATGGTAAAAAAGCTAACATGGCTGACAAACAAGATGTTCAACGCAGTACTGGATATGTATTGGGTGGCGTGAGCCCATTAGGACAAAAAAAGCGACTCACCACCATCATTGACGAATCGGCAAATAACTTTGCAACCATTTATGTCAGCGCAGGTAAACGCGGTTTAGAAATTGAGTTGGCGCCGCAAGACTTACAAACACTTTGCAGCGCACAATTTTTCGATATTAAAAGCTAATTCACTTATACATTGGCGATAATGGTCGCGCGTAACGGTGCAGGGTGCCCTTCCACTGTTTTACGCGGATCATTGGGATCTAAGAAATCTTTTAAAGAATTAAAACCCATCCAATCTGTCGTGCGCTGCTCTTCAAGTGTGGTGTAGTTTTGCTCAACAATGCGAACATTTTTAAACCCCAGACGGCGCATCCACTGACAAAGGGTTTTTGCACTGGGTAAAAACCATACGTTACGCATCATTGCGTAGCGATCATCCGGCACAAGTACCTGACCTTCTTCTCCTTCGATCACCAAAGTTTCCAGAACCACTTCACCACCTGGACGTACCACTTGTTGTAGTTCGGTCAAATGATCCAACGGTGAACGTCTGTGGTACAACACTCCCATGCTAAATACGGTATCAAACGCTTTTAAATTAGCCGGTACATCTTCCATTTTAAATGGCAACAAATGCACAGGAGGTAATTCACCTTGTGCTTGGGTCACGTATTTTTTTGCCGCTTCAAATTGCCAGAAAAATAATTTACTAGGATCAACACCCACCACGCGTTTTGCACCGGCGCCCAACATGCGCCACATGTGATAACCACTGCCACACCCCACGTCTAAAATAGTCCGGCCTTTCAGTGAAGCCAAATGCGGCTCGATACGATCCCACTTCCAATCACTGCGCCACTCCGTTTCAACCTTGATATCAAAAAATTGAAATGGGCCTTTACGCCAAGGCATCAAACCTTTTAGTGCGGCAAGAACGTTTGCATTTTGCTCAGAACTCACACTGTCACTTTGAAATGTCACGGCACTTTGATTTAAATCACAGTTCACATTTTCTATCTCAGGGAACTGTAAAAACGCATCAAGCCAGCGCTGCATATCCCCATGGGGATTCGCAATATAAAATTCATGCAATTGCTGTTCAATTTCTTTACCCCATTTTTGAAATGGCTGATTTTCCTGTTGCATAAATGCAACCAGATCCTGGTAAAAATGGTTAAACCAGTTTTCAGTTAATTCCATGGATTATTTCACTGCTATAAAAGAGGTAAAGTTAAAACATTGATACCAGGTGTAGGCTTTTGTGAAACCCACTGAGTTCAATCTTTGTATGTGGTCTTGCGCGCTTTCAGGTACTAAGACATTCTCCAACGCGCTGCGTTTTTGGCTGACTTCCAAATCGCTGTAGCCGTTTGCGCGCTTAAAATGCCAGTGCAATTCTTGCTGAATGGTCTGCTCAGGTTCATCAAAGCAAATCTTCTCCGACAAAATTAAAGCCGCGCCAGGTAACATGGCATCATATAATTTCTGTATTAACGCTTGGCGTTTCTCCAACGGGATAAATTGCAGAGTGAAATTCAGAGTAACGACCGATGCGCGAGTGTAATCATATTCTGTGACATCTCCTTCCACCAATTCGACCGGTACGGTGGCATCATCAATATCCACATAACTTTGGCAACGTTTCAACATGGGTGCCGCATTATCAATGCCCACCACCTTGCAGCCATCCACGTTAACGCCATGACGCATAGCCAGCAATGATGCCCCCAATGAACAGCCTAAATCGTATAAATGGCTATTAGGTTGGGCATATTGTTCCGTGATAATGCCAATCATAGGAATGACCATGCTATAGCCAGGCACGGAACGCTTAATCATATCCGGGAAGACACGTGCCACTGCCTCGTCAAACGCAAAAGCATCTAATGCTTCACGATCATCGGCATATATACGATCACGGGACATAACGCACCTGAAAAACAACGTAAAAGGGGCTGCATTCTACTCAAAATGCGCCTTGGAATCATCCAATGTCGAGTGAGCCCCCTGAATCTGACCGAAAAAACCCTAGAGTCCTTATAAAATCAGGGGTAGTCTGAAATATCACATCAGAATGGTCAGTCGTTATGCACGCATTCATCACCGGCGCCACAGGATTTCTCGGACGCCACCTTGTTGAGCAGCTTTTACTTCAAGGCTGGAAAATCACCGCTTTATGCCGTGATATGGGCTCAGCGTATACCTGCGAGCAAGGCGCCATTACTTGGAAACAAGGTAACCTCAATGACATTCAAAGTCTGAGATGCGCCATGCCCGAAGCCGTAGATGCGGTGTTTCATCTAGCCAGTGATACCAGTACTTGGAGCCTTAACCACAGGCGACAATATCAAACCAACGTCATTGGCACGCAAAACCTCGCTAAAGTCGCCTTAGAAAACCGTGCCATCCGCTTTATACATACCAGCTCCATTGCTGTGTATGGCTTCCATGACGGCGCCGTGGATGAACACAGTGAAATGCGCGGCATGGACTGCCCTGTACCCTATTTCAGAAGCAAATACCTAGCGGAAGAGGTCATCCGCGAATACATCAAGAAAGGCCTAGATGCTGTCATCTTAAACCCAACCGCCATCATCGGCCCATATGACACCCAAAACTGGGTTAGGTTATTCGATGTCATACGGCAAAGCAGCATCCCAGGTGTGCCACCGGGTCGTAAGTCATTCTGTTATGCCGAAGATGTCGCCAAAGCTCACATTCAAGCTTTTATCCATGGGCGCTGTGCAGAGAACTATATATTATCTGGCCCAGATGCCGATTTTACTTATGTCTACCAATGGCTCGGCAAGCGCCTAAACCAGTCTCCCCCAACCCGGGTTTTGCCAAGCTGGTTATTAAAAACCTATGGACTTGGGCAAACCATATTCAGCCACATAACCCGAAAAGAGCCCAAATTTTCACTAGAGACCGCCTATATCGTCAGTGCCAATGTCACCGCGGATAGCGACAAGGCCAGACGCGAACTGCAATATAAAAATCATTTCACCTTAGATGAAATGCTAGAAAAGACTTATCAATGGTGGCTAAGTCAACATCAGCAAGCCACCTCCACCAAATTAAAAGATGTGGCTTAATACTGCCCTGAGCCTTGGCTTGTTGTTACAATTACGCTTTTGTGCATCGTTATGACCCTTCCCATACTGTATCAAGATGAGTACCTCATCGCCGTCAATAAACCCAGTGGCTTACTGGTACATAAGAGTTGGGTTGCCAAAGACGCAAAAGAATTTGCATTGCAAACCGTACGCAACATGACAGGGCAACATGTATTTCCTGTTCACCGCTTAGATCGCCCAACCTCCGGGGTCTTATTATTTACCTTCAACGGGGAACTCGCTCAGCAAGTGCAAAGCCAGTGGGAGCATAGCGAAAAAATATATCTCACCATCGTGCGTGGTTGGTTAAGAGAGTCTATAACGGTGGATCATCCTCTCAAAGGGATGGTGGATTACGGACAAGATGCCGAAACAGAGCAAGATGCTCAAACCATTTTCATACCATTAGAAAAAGTGGAAATCGATGCGGAAATTGATCGCTATCCGAAAAGTCGATTCAGCCTAGTACAAGCGCAACCACTGCAGGGACGTACCCATCAAATCCGCAGGCATTTAAAACATCTCAGCCATCCAATCATTGGTGATGCGCGTTATGGTAAGGGTAAGTACAACCGCTATTTTGCTGAGCATTATGATTGCCCACGTTTACTTTTACATGCCAAGCAACTCACCTTCACTCATCCTGTCACACAAAAAACATTGAGTATTTCAGCTCCATTAGAGGGTGTAATGAAAGCATTGATGGAAAAATTTGGCTGGTAATCATTATGAAAAACGAGAAATATTAATATCGAGTAGACGGTGCATAACTATAACTGGTGGTAAAAACAAACTTAATACCATTAAAAAACCAAAGCGATACCAAAGAAGCGTATTTGGATCTATTTGATCTTCCAAAAACAGTAACATCATCTTTAGCAATATAAGACTTACTATAATCAACATTGGGACTAACAAAATTAAGCGCAACCAATGAGAGTTCATTCCAAATTTACGAATATAAACCGTAAGCCTCTCACTGAAAATCAGTTCAATTTTTTCAACTCCCTTTCGTCTGGGCAGCATGCCTGCTGTATAAGTGATCAGCAGCGACATAATAAAGATCATAATAATCGTATTTATTACTAGATCTTGTACTAGCCATGTAATAGACAGATCAATATTCGAAGGCAAAGTAATCCAGCTTAATAGTGCATTTATTACAATTGTTAAAAATATAAAATCAAAAAGGATTATCTTTGCCAATTTCATATTTAGGCCACGACAACTCTTAAGTTTTCATCTAATTGTCGCAAAGTAGTGTATTCATCAAACTCCATTGAGTCAGGGTCTATCGCATTGGGATAGATTTCTTCACATATCATGATTAATTCAACGACATTCATTGAATCAACACCCAGCGTCATCATAGTAGCGTCGGCATCAACACTATCTTTATTCAACAACTCTGCTACTTCTTGCAATAGTTGATTTAACGTATTAGACATATTTTTCTCCTTGTTTTTCATCTAATTCATTCATCCAAATCAAAGCATGTTTTTTGGCTTTTCTTAAGATATTAAAATGATTAGCACCTTCCACAACCTTCATACATGATGCTGGGTTTGAATGTAAAATCTGATTAAACACATCTTCAGAATATTCATATTTAGTGACCTCATCGTCCGAGCCTATCGCATAAAAAACGGGGACAGACAGCCTTCTTAAAAATTTATTAGGGTTTTTAAATGCATAGCTTTTCACAGTTAAATAGCTAAATTTGAAATCAAACTCTTGATTCATATTTTTAGGGAAGGTTAAAACATAAGCATGACGAAAAATCGGGAAATAACTTGCTAAGAAAAGTTTAAAATAGTTCATTCTAGGTAGAGTTTGGATTAATTTATTCGAAAATATCCTCATAAAAACAGGTAATAATGAGTTTAAAGTACCAAGCAATATATTGGGATTAGATCGAAAATTTTGAGGATAGATTGGAGCAAAGCATATTAGCCCATCTACACCAAATACATTGTAATCAGCTAGTACTTTCGAATTAATAACGGTACCACCTGAATGACCTGACAAATAAAAAGGTAAAATAGGGTATTCACTTTTAATATATTCAACTAACTGTATCAAGTCCATTTCTAATTGACCTGTATACTCAACTCGACCTTTCCTACCTCCACTTTTACCAGACCCACGAAAATCAACCAAGTAACACACAACACCGGAATTTGCTAAAAATCTGGCGTAACTCGTGTAGAACTCTTTATTGATAGCATTTCCATGAGTATGAAGAAGAACTCTTTTTGGAGATTCAGGTAAAAATATCGAAACGGATATATCTACTCCATCATTAAGTTGGAATGTAGTTAAATATTCAGTGAAATTAGGCATATTGATGCCCTTTTTCCTTTGCTAGCCTTTCCAAGTAACTGTTATCCATATCCCAACTAAAATATAAATCCTCAATACCACGATATTCCTTTTGAAAACAAAGTACGCCTTCCTTAATTTTCTGATCTACGCAACCTTTTCGATCTATCAAAACCGAGCGACAATACTCAAGGTGTGCTTCAAAATCACCATGAATTTCTCTTGGCTCCTGCATCCAATTCTGCGTAAACTGGTTACCTTTTATAATACGAAGGATACCAAAACGTCCACCAACGCCTAATCCCGTCATAATCAAAGAACCTGATTCACAATGCTCTTTATATGCTCTAAATTCGAATAATTGTTTCATACTCATAAAATGCCGATGATCATATTCCAGGCTGCTCAACCACTGACTATCTGGTAGCTTTTTTGAAACCATCATTTGAATTGTATGGGAGATTGCTTTGGACCATGGCGCACTAACATCGAACGATACATACTTACCGGGTATCTGTTCATTTAACTCAACCAGATGCTTTGACATTTTTAATATCGTGGCAGCTTGTTGTGATAAGTCGGTTGATACGGAAACAATCTTACAACTATCAATAACATAGTCATCATGAGTTAACAGATTTTTTTCCTTTTTAGTAAGCTCAAAACCACCATAACTGGAATCGATGACAAGTCCGTCTTGTCCTGGTAAGTTACCTATCCCCAAACCATTTAAACCATCTTGAACACACTGGTCAGGTGCTTCTATCACCCAAGCCAAAACAGATTTGTGCTGACTTTTCGAAAATTCTAGAGTCACGGCAAAAAGACCCAAGCACCCCTGAGAAACAATCTTAATTGGTATCTTAGAATATTTACTCGTTAATTTATAAAAGACATCAACCATTTCTTTAAACGTAAAGAATGACAACTCCGTAGAAGAAGTCACATATATACAATCAGGAAGTTTTCCATGAGTGTCCATATAACTACTAATTGATTCATCAAATAACTGAAACATAGTGGAGGATGAATCGTAAGATACTCCCCATACTGAAGATAAAACCACACCAGAGTTATTCATTTAATATCCATCCATGATTAGTTATAATTTTCTCAATTTTAGATAAAACATGCATTGAATCTGTACAAATTTGGAAAGTGTTATCTCCTAAGTCTTCCAAATAGGGAACAAATGAACGATCTATAACTAATGTATTAAATATTGATTTATCTAAAATATGATTGAGACTGTAACCAGCAATAATGAGTGTTTTATCTGAGAGTAAACTATCAGGCATAGGTATCGTATTTGGACCAGGCAAACGATAATAGATATTTTCAGAATTGCTGACTACCTCTCCTGCTAATTGGTATCGTAAGATTGGATTTACCAATATATTCCCAGTTATACCTCTTTCACTGGCCAAAGAATAATCACCGTCTGATTCCAAAGGTTGTTGCAAATTAAGAGATAACATTGGCAAAAAGCCGGTCGGATGCTGCGATATTTGATAAATCCTTGAGAATTGATAGTATTTTGAGCAAGTTACTTTACTCGAATTATTCTTTTGAACATCAGATATATCCATAATGCTCAACGTATTAAACTCTAACTGAGCATCCACACTAACTGAGACACTTGCAACTCCCCAATAACCACTAAAAGCCAACGAACCTAAAATATAACGCTCTCCTTTAGTTCCATTTTTAATAATGGACAACCAAGGATCTGATCCAAAGCAGTGACCAAATTCATCATGAAGATCCGGGAATAATGTATAGCCAGAAAATAATTTATGACTTAGATCACGAGTAGACTCTGGGAAAAATGGTAGCACGATATTTTTGCAACCAAAGCGTTTAGACATTCTTTTCAAATTAATGGAAAATTCAGCCATAGGATTAGATGATACTTGATTGGCAACTTGAAGTGATTTTTGATTACCTAATTTTATATATAAGGTACAAACCCCATAGCCAGACTTCCCCCAATGTGGATGCTGGTCCCAGAAGCTATACCCTCCTAAATTTGCATCCAAAATTGAAAGAATTATTGCTTTACTTTCAGGAAAACACTGTTGAGCATGCCGCAATGCATATCCCCAAGATGCACATTCATAGGCATTAATAAACAAATCATAATTAACATTTGAATTGACTGGAGAGTCGATTTCATTAAAGGGTGAAGATATGGAGGTACTCAAAATAAAATGGGGGGATGCGTCATTATCATGCAAATTCAAACAGGTGAAGTTGGTATTTAATGCTCCAATTACACAACCAAGGATATCTTCACTATTAATGAATGAATTCGGAATTGATGTATAACTAGCCCCTAATAATTTCAAATTATTCACAGCTAAGAAATCTCATCCATTAGGATATATGTTTTAGCTTTCTCGAGACCTAGAAAATTTACGGGTGAATAAGATTGATGATAAGCTCCACAATCATCAAATACTAAAAGGCTTCCCGTAACTGGTGCTCGACATGATGATTTTGCCTTGCCGATAATATCTTGACGATTACAGCTATTTCCAACAAACATTAAATCAACCGGTTCGGTCAACTGCGTTTCTTTTATAAAATGTGGTGACCTATAGCGTTTAATCATTGCTTCCGTTTGGCATAACAAAAATGAATGTGCTATTCCTCCATCGCAAATACTATATAAACAGTTACCAATTTCTTTTTGTTTGATCACCTTTGTTACAAACCAACCCGCTCGCTCAAACACCGCCCGCCCAGATTCATGGTATAAGACATATCCAGACAATCGACTATTAAGAGCATCTCTGTATTTTGAGAAATCAAATTCCTCATACTGCCAATTAGAAGAAAATCCACCGCCAAGGTTTATTGCAGTAAGCTTATAGTTAAGAATAGATTCTAGCCCACAGACTAAATCCGAAATTCCATCAATCAAAGTAAATGCTATTTGTGAAAAAGTATAAGAACCTGAGTAAGTATGAATTCCCTTAACCACCACATGAGAATGATTTAGTCGATTGCATGCTAACTTAGCATCATTAATTGAAAGACCAAATTGATCTTGATTGATTTTTACCTCTTTAGATTTCAAAATCTCACTACTATTCACCCTTAAGAATATCTCAATCTTATCTCTGTAGGGGGTACCCAAAATTTCATCTAATTGCTCTAAATTATCAATTATGAACACAGTGTTACTGGCTAGACACTTCTTGATTTCTAGCTCCCCCAAAGCGGGACTATTCATAAATCTTTCTTGGGCATTCAATTGAACGATTGTTTTTAGCTCATTAAGCGAGGTCGCCTCGTAACCATCTACTCTATTACCCAGTAAACTAAGAAAATCAAAATTGCTATTTGCCTTTATAGAAACAATAAGATTGGTACCTAATGCTTCTTTTAGAGAATGATAATTAATTTTAGCCGAATACGGTGAATATAAATAACAAGGAGTTTGAATATCATTTTGATAACGCTCAATATAGTCGGTAATATTGTTTAATTTACCCATTAACAATTGCCTCCTTCATACCGTTACGATCAATTTTTCCATTTTGAGTAAATATAAAATCAGCGAGAAATGTTACTTTTTTAGGACGATAATCAACATCTAAAACTTCATTCAATTTTAATAATATCAGCTCTTTATCAAAATCTGATTTTATAGCGATATGTGCAATTTCATTTCCATTCCTATCTTCATCTGGAATAACGACACACATTTCTATTTCAGGAATAAGACCAACAATATCCTCGATTTCATTAGGGTATAGGCAAAATCCTGCTTGTTTAATTAATTCTTTACTTCGTCCAACAAAATAAAAATAACCATCACTATCTTGCTTAAATAAATCACCTGTAGACAACCAGTTATCATCTCTATATTTTCCGTTTATCAATCCACAACCAGTATTCGATTGACTTTTATAGCCCTGCATAACCATACCACTACGAACAAATAACTCTCCAACTTGACCATTCTCAACTTCTTCATAGATACATTGCCCATTATTCTCTACTTTACGAAATAGCTTAGCCACAAGTCCCGGAATAGGTAAACCAACCGATCCCATTTTACGAATTAAATCTTTAGGATGAAGATAAAGAACCCGTTTTGTCTCAGTTAATCCGTACATACAATAAATATCTATATCAGGTAAAAACTTAAGAATCGATTGAATCTCGGAGACCCCCAACCTTCCCCCTGTGTTAGTTATCTTTTTCAAAGAAGGCAATTCGGATTTTGTTAACTTCAAACCTGAAATTAAGATATTCGATATAACCGGAACAATAGGTAAACACGTAATATCAAACTCTTTAAGCTTCTTTATAAAAGTAACTGGATTAAGATGATCTCTATAGAAAATAATATCTAAATCACAATAAAGACTGAACAATAATTGATATAGACCATAATCAAAGGACATCGGTGATACACACATAATCTTGTCATTTTCTTTAAGATCTAAATAGAAGGTCAGAGAACTTAGTGCTTGAAGTACATTCCCATGAGTCAAACAAATTCCCTTTGGATGACCAGTACTACCAGACGAATAAATTATCATAGCCAAATCAACACTAGTGACCGGATAGGGTTTACTTGTTTTAAACAGAGGAGTATATGGAGAGGGAATTCCCAACCAGCAATCACCAACTTCACCTAAGAAAATACGAGCACCACTATCTATTGCAATTTTTTCCACTTCCGACAAAGCATTAAATTTAACCGGTATAACCGTTATGCCAAGGTGCCAACAAGCTAATAAAGTAGATATTGAATGGGTACTATATACCGATTCAACTATTACAACCTCACCTTGTTGAATCTTTAGTTCTTTTATAGAATTTATTCGAGAATATATTTCTTTTTTTAATAATCTCGTATTCACGCCATCACGACTATCAGAAAAGCTAATAAATCCATGCCACCTTTCATCAAGAACTTTATTAACTAGATCAGATAAACTAAAATACATCGCTAGTTTTCCGCCTTTAACTCAAACTGAACAACCCTATACCCCTGTAGCAAATCAGGTAGATATTTAAGAGTCTGTTTTTTAATAAAACCACTTCCTTGTTCAATCACAGATTTCTGATTCAACTTAATATAGCCCAAATCCAACATTGGTTTCTCTGGGTTATCCATTGGCTGATAATATGCTCCTAAAGAATTGACTTCCTTATCAAAACGCTGGCTATAACGCTGCACAAACGCCTTGCTCATAACATCTGTAATCAAGAAATGACGAGGAAACAAGCTAGCTACTTCTGATAACGTTGATTTTTGCTGTGATTCATCCAAATATATATTTACCCCTTCCATTACTAATAAAACATTTTTAAAGTCAGTATATGGGGATAAAACTTGTTTCAAGCATTCCGGAGAAAAATCAACCTTTAAGCGAAACAATGGGTTCTTACATTGATCTGCATCCAACAATGAATTCTTATAAACCGTCAGGTCATGACTATCAATCTCTAACCAAGTACCACCATTAAGCCGAAATGATCGACTATCCAAGCCACTTCCAATACCTATCACTAAGGGATCCGAATACTTATCAATAAATTCCTGTATGGCGTTATCGATTAAAAAGTGACGCATTAATATGTTACGACTTTCTAGCTTATAAGCAGAAAAACGTTGAAATATTGCCTTCCCTTCACTTCCTAATAATTTTCCGGCATACGCATCAGAGACAATGGATTCTTTCGCTTCGTAATCTGCTGCCCGAATTCCACAACAAAAGAAGGCTGTATTGGATACTGCTTTCATAAATTCCCTTTAATACTCGAAACTCTCTACCGTTATTGATTTTAATGAACGATCCCTAAGAAGTATTACATTATGGTTTTTCATCACATTTGGAAGGATATTGAACTCATAAAATTGAGCTTTAAGCCTTTCCGATTCGTACCTTTTATTTCCTTCAGGATCAGTGGTTTTATTTTTCATAATCAAACAGGCATCAAGCATTAACTTATAAATCCATACTTCCGAAATCATGCTTAAAAACCTAGTAGAGTATGAGAAAACCAAATCAGCTTCGCCCTCATCCACCCAACTCCCAAATGTAAAATGAACATTTATTACACAGTCTAATGACGACTTCAGTGATCTTTTTTCATCCAAATAATCACCACCTAATTTATCTATGGTTTCTTGTATATCATTAATAAATAACTTCATTAATTTTGAGTGCTTACCCATAGCCAATTTTTCACGAATTAAGTCTGCTGATTGAATGTAATTCGTACCCTCCCAGATTGATAAAATTTTAATATCACGAGCATATTGCTCCAGTGGATTGTCTTTTATATACCCATGCCCGCCGTATACCTGTATGGCCAATTCACTTACTTTCCATGCTTGATCTGAGATATATGCCTTCACCAAAGGCACAAGTAAATCAGCTAACCCTTTATGACGAAAAGCCTCCTTTGAATCTAGCTCTACGCGACCCTTTTCATATAATTCACGAATAGAAAAATGGTAAGAAAATTTATACAAGAGAGAGCGACACCCTTCTGTAATACAACGCATTTCCATCAGCATTCGTTTCACATCTAAATGCTGAATAATGGCTACCTTTTTGGCTTGAGCATTAGCCACTTGACCAGCTGCAACACCTTGCACTCTTTGTTTTGCATACTCCAACGCATTCAGATAGGCACTAGATGACATTCCCAATGCAAAAACACCGGTAGACACACGAGCCAAGCTCATTAAGCTACGCAATTGGCGCAACCCCTGATTCTCCTTGCCTAATAAATACCCTTTTGTTTCACCGGCTTCACCAAATATCAATGATGTGGTTGCGCAACCATGTAACCCCATTTTATTTTCGATTCGTCCACAACGTATGTGATTATCTACACCAGTCTCCACATCAAATTTGGGAACTAAAAAACAAGAAAGACCTAGTGCACCTTTTTTATCGCTATCGGTTCTAGCCAATACCAGATAAACCATATTGTCGGTGAGTTGATGCATCCCCGCAGTAATAAATATTTTCTCCCCATTTATTTTATAAACACCTTCTTCAATTTTTGTCGCCCGGGTTGACAACCCACTAACATCTGACCCTGCGTTTGCCTCTGTCACACAGAAAGCCCCGCACCATTTTGTTTCTATCAAAGGCTGATAAAATGTCGTATTCAAATATTCATTACCAAACGTTTTAATCAGTTTCGCCATTGGGACACCAAAGCCGCTATACATCATAAAACTAGGGTTCGATCCGAACAGCATTTCACAGATAGCGTGTAGTAATAAGTACGGTGCGCTTTCCCCGTTTTCATCAGTGGCGGCCATCTGTCCAAAACCTAAGCTTTGATATTTTTCCCATAAGCTTTCGAATTCTGAAGGTATTTTAATAATTTGATCACTCAATCGTGTGCAACCAACTCGATCGGCAGACTGATAACTTTTAGATAATTCTTCTATTGAGAATCGTTTCGCTAGATCTAAAAAGGCAATAGCGGTTTCTTTATCAATAGATGATGAGCAAGAGAGTATTTCATCCAAAGGGAATTGCTCCCAAAGTAAAAAATGGGAATGGCGCTCGTTATACAGATAAGGACCGGAAGACATTCTGACAGACCTGGATTCATTATTATTTTTATTCTTGTGTCAGTAGCTGACAAAACAGGCAAACACCATATATGAGTATCAATGGCTTAAAAATAATACTTATTCATTAGTTTTATTAGTTATTGAGAGACGTTCGTCCTTAGATGGCTCTTTTTATCCAGCATCTTTGGTTTTTCTCACATGAAGTCCATTGAATTAATAGCTTTTATATAAATTATTCATTTATTAGATGTATGTGTGTGATAACTGATTTGGCACGTTTTGCACTTGTATTACTCACCTCCATGCGACACATTAAATCATCACGTTAATAATAAGAAAGGTGATTTATGTTTGGACAAATGCAAGACTCTCCACTATTGGTTAGCCAGCTCATCGAACACGCTGAGCGTCTTTATCCCACTAAACGCATTATCACCAAAACCGTTGAAGGTGACTGGCATATTTACACCTACGCCGATGCAGCCAAACGTTCTCGTCAATTATCTCAAGCCTTAATTTCACTTGGGGTAAAACAAGATGATGTGATCGGCACATTGGCCTGGAACACCTTTCGCCACTTTGAATGCTGGTATGGTATCTCTGGAATTGGTGCGGTATTGCATACAATCAATCCTCGACTTTTCCCCGAGCAGTTGGACTACATCATCAATCACGCTGAAGACAAATACCTTTTCATCGACACCACTTTTGTACCTTTACTTGAAGCGCTACAAGCCAAGCTGAGCCACGTTAAAGGCTATGTCATCATGTGTGACGAAGCCAACATGCCAACCACTCAGTTACCCAATGTTTTATGCTACGAAACCCTACTGTCACAGCAGGATGGTGATTTCGCATGGCCAGAATTAGACGAACGTCAAGCCAGCTCTATCTGTTATACATCAGGCACCACAGGTAACCCAAAAGGTGTGGTGTACAGCCATCGTTCCAGCTTATTGCACAGCTGGGGTATCACTGGCAAAGACATCACCTCATTAGATAGCCAAAGCATCATGTTACCCATCGTCCCTATGTTTCACGCTAATGCTTGGGGTTTGGTGTATGCCTGTCCAATGGTGGGGGCGGAATTGGTATTCCCTGGACCTCACCTTGATGGAGCCAGTGTAAGCGACATGATTAATCGTTTTAAAGTGGACATATCTGCTGCCGTTCCGACGGTATGGACCATGTTATTACAACACTTGCGTCAATCAGGAGAGACTCTCGAAAGTTTAAACAGTGTTTTAATTGGCGGCTCTGCTGTACCGCGCTCTATGATTCAAGCCTTCGATCAAGATTATAATGTAGAGGTTTGGCAAGCTTGGGGCATGACAGAAATGAGCCCACTAGGTAGCCTCAACCGTCCTTTACCGCAAGATTCTAAACTGAGTTACGAAGAGCAGTTAAACATTCGCAGCAAACAAGGTCGCCCTTGCTTTGGAGTGCAAATGAAAATAGTAGACGATGAAAATCATGAACTACCACACGATGGCAAAGCGTTTGGCCGTTTATTAGTGAAAGGCCCATGGATCGTTTCACAATATTTCAAAATGGAAAAATCTGCGCTAGAAGATGATGGCTGGTTTGATACCGGCGATGTGGCCACTATCGATGCCACTGGTAACATGCAAATTACTGATCGCTCCAAAGATGTTATCAAATCAGGCGGTGAATGGATCAGCTCTATCGATTTAGAAAATGCTGCCATGGGCCACCCTGATGTATTAGAGGCCGCCGTTATCGGTGTATCTCATCCAAAATGGGAAGAACGTCCGCTCCTTATTATTGTCCCTAAAAATAAAAATAAAGTACCGGACAGCGAAGCCTTACTTCACTTTTTAGCGGACAAGGTTGCCAAGTGGTGGCTACCTAATGGGGTTGAAGTGGTCGATGAAATCCCGCATACAGCTACAGGAAAAATCAACAAGGTAGGATTAAGAGAAACATTTAAAGACTATCAATTTGAAGAGGCCATAGCCTAACAGCCCAAAGCGAAAGCAGACACCCTGCTTTCGCTTTAAATTGAATTATCATTATCGCATTTGCCTAGCGATTAATTATTAGGCTGGATTTTCATCCCTCAGCTGGCGCTTGCCATCAGGATGATGCTGATCCACCAAGTGAGGGTAGGCCTTGGCCACGCCTTCCACAATAAACTCAAAGGGCACATCATCAAAATGACCATGTTCATTAATGTATTCCATGTGTCTATGCCCTTCACCATTAAACTCATGAAAAATGGAGTCTTCGCGTCCATTAAACGCCAGTGGCTCGACACCCATGCGCTCACACAACACACGGTCAAAAGCTGGCGTCGCTTTCACCCACTTGCCTTCTAATAGAATCTCCACATATCCATGCATCACAAACACATCACTGCGCAACCACTCGATTAAAGCAGGACTGGATAAATGATTGCGCACATCGGCCAAACCAATGCGCGCTTCGATGCCATTTAATCGACATAAAGCACCTAATAACACGGCCTTGGGTATGCAATAAGATTGGCCAGCCTGAATACAGTGACTGGCACTCAGCGTGGCAGGGTTCGCTTCAAACACATAAGGATTGTATTTAATGTCATCACGCACGGCATAATATAAAGCCACCGCTTTTTCGTGATCACTCATTTCTGGGCGAACCACTCGGTCATTCATTGCTTGCACCGCTTCATGGGTGTAATCAAAAAAAGTCGTCGGCATTAATGTAGACATAAGGGTTACCTCAAAGCATGAAGTAAGATTAGAACCTTTTCGCCAAGAATGGCCAATAACCACATCTTCCAAAATCACTGGCACAGGCCATTTCGTGGCCTTTTTAAACACCTGTATGGTAATAACCCAGATAGAATCAGGGTTTGTTCTGGTTACCCACAGAATCTGTGGATAACTTAGTGAATAAGTATTTGAAAAGTGCCGCTAATGCCCATGAATCCTAGAAGTAGCTTAAATTGTTTTTTTTTCAAACAATTATTTTTTTCTATATTTTTCAATAGCTTAAGCAAGTCAATAGATAGCCTCTGCCAAAATAGTCGTAGTTTGTATAGATTTTACTCACTGTTATAAATTTGTGCATAACAAACCAAGCAGATGCTCAAATTTAGCGCAAAATCCATTGTTTTATGTTTAATAATCCACCAAAAATGGGGCCGTATTATGAGTCATCTCAAATCATTACGTTGACGTAAACGTCAACTTAGTTTTAAATCAGCCTATGAGTAAAGAAAAAAGCACCATATATAGCATCAGTGATCTCGCACAACGCTTTGATATCACGACCCGAGCCATACGCTTCTATGAAAGTGAAGGCTTACTGAGTCCTAAGCGTGAAGGCCAAAAGCGCCTATACAGCCAAAAAGACTACACCACCTTGAAGCTCATCCTACGAGGTAAGCGCTTAGGCTGGTCTTTGGCAGAAAGCCGCGAGCTCATCCAGATGTATAAGCCCGAGCAAAACAACCAAGCCCAGTACCAAAAAGTATTGGAAAAGGTGGCCGAGAGCCGAGAACGATTACAACAGCAGCTTCATGATATTCAAATCATGTTAATGGAATTGGATGAACATGAGGCCCGAGTTAAAGAAGCCCTTGAAACGACCGGATAGGCATTAAACGTCATCACCTATGCCTCCTGCGTTTCGGTTAAACAATAAAAATAAAATAAACCAACATAATATGGCGTCACCAATTCCCATGAATATGGGCGCCGAGGGATAAACCATGAAATCAATATACAATGAACTAAACTTCGGCCTAGGCGAAACCATCGACATGATGCGCGCCCAAGTGAACGATTTTGCCACTCGCGAAATCGCCCCACTGGCCGACGCCACCGACAAAGAAAACGCCTTCCCTAACCAACTATGGAAAAAATTCGGTGACATGGGCCTACTAGGTGTGACCGCAGAAGAAGAATACGGCGGCACCAACATGGGTTACCTTGCTCATGTGGTGGCTATGGAAGAAATCAGCCGAGCGTCTGCCTCCATTGGTTTAAGTTACGGTGCATTCTCTAACCTGTGCGTTAACCAATTAACCAAAAATGGCTCCCCTGAACAAAAAGCCAAGTACCTACCAAAACTCATTTCTGGTGAACACATTGGCGCACTGGCCATGAGCGAGCCAAATGCGGGCTCAGACGTTGTCAGCATGAAATTACGCGCGGAACAAAAAGGCGATAAGTTTATTTTAAATGGCGGCAAGATGTGGATCACTAATGGCCCTGATGCCGACGTCTATGTGATTTATGCAAAAACCGATTTTGAAAAAGGCCCACATGGCATTACCGCGTTTATCGTTGAACGTGACTTTCCAGGTTTTAGCCGCGGACAAAAACTGGATAAATTAGGTATGCGTGGCTCCAACACGTGTGAGTTGATTTTCCAAGATTGTGAAGTACCGGCGGAAAATATTTTAGGTGGCTTAAACCAAGGCGTGCGCGTATTAATGAGCGGCTTAGATTACGAACGCGTTGTGTTATCCGGTGGTCCTACCGGCATCATGCAAGCGTGCATGGACATCGTTGTACCTTACATTCATGACCGCGAACAATTCGGTAAAAGCATCGGCGAATTTCAATTAGTACAAGGCAAAATTGCCGACATGTATTCCACTATGAATGCCTGTAAGTCTTACTTATACACTGTGGCTGCCGCTTGTGACCGTGGTGAAACCACACGTAAAGATGCTGCAGGGGTAATTCTTTACACTGCCGAAAAAGCTACACAAATGGCATTAGACGCTATCCAGTTATTAGGCGGTAATGGTTACATCAATGACTTTGCCACAGGACGTTTATTACGTGATGCCAAGTTGTATGAAATTGGCGCCGGAACCAGTGAAGTTCGTCGTATGTTGATTGGCCGAGAGTTATTTAACGAATCTAAACGTTAATAACATCCCGCCAGCGCGGGAAGCTAAATCAAATATGTTTAATGAATTCCTGCATTTGCAGGAATGGCGACTAAAAGCTAGCTCAAGCGTAATAGCTTTAATAGGTGCAAAATGCCGGTAATACAATCGAACATCAATCCAAATTCATCTGAATTTAAAGATAACCTCGCCTTTAATTTAGATGTGGTGGCAGACTTAACAAATCTTGTGAATACCATTGCACAAGGTGGCGGTGAACAAGCGCAGGCTCGACACAAAAGCCGTGGCAAATTATTAGCCCGCGAGCGTATTGCGACACTATTAGATGAAGGCTCGCCGTTTTTAGAGGTAGGTCAATTAGCCGCACATAATGTGTATGGAGAAGACGTTCCGTGTGCTGGCGTGGTTGCCGGTATTGGTAAAGTTTCCGGCGTGGAATGCATGATCGTAGCAAACGATGCCACGGTAAAAGGTGGATCGTATTATCCGCTTACCGTCAAAAAACATTTACGCGCACAAGAAATTGCACAAAAAAATTTCCTACCTTGTATTTATTTAGTGGACAGTGGCGGTGCTAACCTGCCCCGCCAAGACGAAGTATTTCCAGATAAAGAACACTTTGGTCGTATTTTCTTTAATCAAGCCAACATGTCAGCCATGGGCATTCCACAAATTGCTGTGGTCATGGGCAGTTGTACCGCTGGCGGTGCTTATGTCCCGGCCATGGCAGATGAATCCATTATTGTAAAAGAACAAGGCACCATCTTTTTAGCAGGCCCTCCACTGGTGCAAATGGCAACCGGTGAAATGGTTGACGCTGAAACCTTAGGCGGCGGTGACATGCACACAAGCATGAGCGGTGTCGTGGATCATCTTGCACAAAATGATGAGCACGCCTTACAGTTGGCTCGTCAAAGCATCGACCGTTTAAATTGGAAAAAACAAACACAACTGGATGTGCGTGATGTGATTGCACCACTTTACGCTGCACACGAACTTTACGGCGTGATTCCACAGGATTTGAAAAAACCCATGGACGCCCGTGAAGTAATCGCTCGCATTGTGGATGGCAGTGACTTTGACGAATACAAAGCACGCTTTGGCACCACGCTTGTGTGCGGTTTTGCACGCATCTACGGCTACCCAGTCGGCATCATTGCCAACAACGGTATTTTGTTTTCAGAAAGCGCGCAAAAAGGCGCAAACTTTATTGAGCTATGCTGTCAGCGCAACATCCCATTAATTTTCTTACAAAACATTACCGGTTTCATGGTGGGTTCTAAATACGAACAAGAAGGTATCGCCAAACACGGTGCGAAAATGGTGAATGCCGTTGCTTGTGCCAAGGTGCCTAAATTCACCATGGTCATTGGCGGCAGTTTTGGCGCCGGTAACTACGGTATGTGTGGTCGCGCTTATGATCCAAACTTTATGTGGATGTGGCCCAATGCTCGCATCAGTGTAATGGGTGGCGAACAAGCCGCTGGCGTCATGTCATTAATTACCAAGGGTGCCAAAGAGAAACGCGGTGAAAGCTTCAGCGAAGAAGAACAAGCCGAATTTAAAAAACCACTGTTAGCCAAGTACGAAAAAGAAGGTCACCCCTATTACGCGTCGGCACGGTTATGGGATGACGGTGTGATCGATCCAGCTCAAAGTCGTGAAGTACTCGGCCTTGCCATCAGTGCAGCATTAAATGCACCACAGCAAGAAACCAAATTCGGCATCTTCAGAATGTAGAGGTGGATATGAATCATTTAATTCTGAATATCGAAAATGCAGTAGCGACTCTTAGTCTTAATCGACCAGAAGTGCATAATGCGTTTGACGATCAATTGATTGTGCAAATCATTAATGCATTAAATCAGGTGGAAGCCAATCCAAATGTGCGCGCTGTGGTATTAACAAGCGAAGGCAAACACTTCAGTGCAGGTGCCGATCTAAACTGGATGAAACGCATGGCCAAGTTAAGCGAATATGAGAATCGTCAAGATGCACAAACCTTAGCCGAACTCATGCACACTCTTAACAATTTATCAAAACCCACTATCGCATTAGTCAACGGTGCGGCTTATGGCGGTGCGGTAGGATTAGTGGCCTGCTGTGATATGGCCATTGCTACCGAACGTAGCCGCTTTTGCTTAAGCGAAGTGAAAATTGGATTAAGCCCTGCGGTCATCAGTCCGTTTGTGGTATCCGCCATTGGTGAGCGCGCTGCACGTCGTTATTTTTTAACCGCAGAAGCGTTTGATGCTCACCAAGCGAATCATCTTGGTCTATTGCACGAAGTGGTTTCTGATGAGGTTGCACTGAAAGACAAGGCAGCAACCTTGATTGAATTCATTCTACAAAACAGTCCACAAGCCATGGATAAAACTAAGCAATTAATCAAAACCGTGAGTCGCGCAGACATCGACAGCACCATACGTGATTACACTGTGAATTTAATTGCATCTATTCGCGTGAGTGAAGAAGGCCAAGAAGGTTTGACTTCGTTTTTAGAGAAACGCCAAGCTAAGTGGGTAATGCAGAATGACTAATCAAAAAAATAAAAAAATCATCCGCCTGCTGATTGCTAACCGCGGTGAAATTGCCGTGCGCATTATGCAAAGCGCACAGAAAATAGGTATCCACTGTATCGCCCTATACAGTGATGCAGATGCCCATTCCATGCACGTAAAACAAGCAAATGAAGCTTGGTACATAGGCGCAAGTCCCGCAAAAGAAAGCTATCTTGTGGTGGAAAAAGTATTACAAGTGGCAAAGGAAGCACGCGCCGATGCCATTCATCCAGGTTACGGTTTTCTTTCAGAAAATGCAGGCTTTGCTAAAGCGGTACAAGACGCCGGTATTATTTGGGTAGGCCCTCCGGTAAAAGCGATTGAAGCCATGGGTTCAAAAAGTGAATCCAAATCGTTAATGGAAAAAGCTCAAGTACCATTAGTACCTGGTTATCACGGTGATAATCAAGACGAAGCATTCTTAGCCGAACAAGTTAAACAAATTGGCTTTCCAGTCTTGATAAAAGCCAGTGCTGGCGGCGGTGGTAAGGGCATGCGCGTGGTGGAGACGGAAAGCGAAATCAACGCAGCCATTACCGCCTCCAAACGCGAAGGATTAAACAGCTTCGGTGACGATAAGTTATTAGTTGAAAAATACATTACTCGTCCTCGCCATGTGGAAATTCAAGTGTTCATGGATCAACACGGAAATGGTGTGTATTTATTTGAACGTGATTGCTCCATTCAACGCCGTCACCAAAAAGTGGTGGAAGAAGCTCCCGCCCCGAAATTCGATAACGCCACTCGCCAAGCCATGGGTGAAGCCGCATTACAAGCCGCACGCGCTATCAACTATGAAGGGGCTGGCACAGTTGAATTCCTCTATGATCCAACCCAAGCGGACTCCCCTTTCTACTTCATGGAAATGAACACTCGCTTACAGGTAGAGCACCCAGTTACGGAAATGATCACAGGTCAGGATCTAGTTGTTTGGCAATTAAAAGTGGCCCAAGGTGAGCCTCTGCCATTATCACAAAATGATTTACGTATTAATGGTCACTCCATGGAAGTGCGTATTTACGCAGAAGATCCTGACAATGAATTTTTACCCACCACAGGTACCTTGGATCACGTACAACTGCCAGAGTTGATTGCCAATCGCGTGCGCTTAGACACAGGTGTGCAACAGGGCGATGAAGTCAGCCCCTATTATGATCCAATGATCAGCAAGTTGATTGTTTGGGGAGAAGACCGAGCACAATGCGTAAGCACACTCAAACACGCATTACAGGCGTATCAAATTGCTGGCGTTACCACCAACCTCTCCTTCTTGCGTCGCGTAATCAATATAGACGCGTTTCAACAAGGAGATGTGAGTACCCGCTTCATTGAAGAGTTCAATGATCAATTAATGACGCAGCAGGATGTCAAACAACATCACTTAATCGCAGGTATCTGCCATCACATGTTGAGCCGAAAAAGTGCAGGACAAAGCCGCAGCGATTTTGCTCAAAGCCCTTGGCATAACCTGAATGGCTTTCGCTTAAACCAAGCGGCACGTGAATCATTGCGCTTTGAAAACAAGCACGGTGATCAATGGCCGGTGACGGTGGATACTCTGAGTCTCAATCAATGGAATATTCAACTGGATGAGATTACCCACTCTGTGCAGGCGCGCATGGTAAACGATCAAATTCAATATCAAATGGATAATCAATGGCACAGTGCCAGAGTCATCGTACATGGTCGTCGCATCTGGGTGTACGATCACCAAGGCGAAAGCGAATTCCAATTTGCAAGCCAAGATTATGCTCAACAAGATGAGCAGCAAGGCAATCTTACTGCACCGATGAACGGCACAATTATACAAGTGGATGTAACTCCTGGGGATCAAGTGAAAACCGGTGACGTACTAATGATTATGGAAGCCATGAAAATGGAACACGCTATTAAAGCCCCAACGGATGGCATAGTTAAAGAAATCAGTTTCAACCTAGGTGATTTGGTAGCCGAAGGTGCCATCTTGTTAGAACTTGAAGAAACGTCGGAGGCTTAAATTATGGCGCTTCCAAATAAAGTGCAAATCATTGAAGTGGGGCCAAGAGATGGCCTACAAAATGAAAGTCAAATTCTACCTGTCCCATTACGTGTTGAACTGATTGAGCGTTTGGCCAAAACTGGACTGAAAAAGATTGAAGCTGGCAGTTTTGTGTCACCCAAGTGGGTGCCACAAATGGCTAATACGGATCAAGTATTGGATGCGTTAAACGCAAGCTCAGTCAAAACCGAAACCGGTGCGCAATACGCAGTTCTCACTCCGAACTTAAAAGGCTTGGAAGGCGCGGTACAACACAAAGCGGATGAAATTGCCATCTTTGGTGCCGCCAGTGAAAGTTTTACGCAAAAAAATATTAATTGCTCAATCAAAGAAAGCCTACATCGCTTTGAAGACATAGCCGCATCGGCACAGCAGTTAAATTTACCAATGCGCGGCTATGTATCCACCATCATAGGTTGCCCTTATGAAGGAGACATCGACCCACAAGTAGTAGCAGATGTAGCAAAAACCTTGTATCAAATGGGATGCTTTGAAATTTCATTAGGCGATACTATAGGTGTTGGTACACCCATAAAATTTAAACGCATGCTAGATGCCGTTTTAAAAGAAGTTCCGGCAGATAAACTGGCCGTGCATTGTCACAATACTTATGGTCAAGCTTTAGCAAACATTTACGCCAGTCTGGAATACGGCATAAATAAAGTGGACAGCGCTGTAGCCGGTTTAGGGGGCTGTCCTTACGCAAAAGGAGCCAGCGGTAACATCGCCACCGAAGACGTGTTATTTATGCTTAATGGTATGAATATCGAAACCGGAGTAGATCTTGATGAAGTGGTAAATATTGGCAATTGGATTTGCTCAGAACTTAATCGAGAAAACCAAAGTAAGGTTGGTTTAGCGCGGGCCTAAATTTTATGGCATCCAATGTGATACTATTAGGTATCTCGTTGGATGTTAAAATCGTTTCATGAAAATTAAAGACGCAAAAATTTACCCGTTAAGTGATATTGCCAAACTAGCACAAGCGCAAATTCAGCAAGACTTCCCTGAACTTGATCCTATTATTGGGATCAGCCATAACCTACGCAACGCGGGTTTTGCCGCTGATACTCTCACCATTGATAATATTCGTAACGATAAACGCATTGTGATGATTGTATTTGATGATCAACCAGAGCAAGTGCAATACGAGTATTGTCGCATCTCACAAGACCCTAACTTTGAATTTACCATCATTGCACTAAACGACCTCACTCAAGATCAATTTTATGCAATGATGGTAGAGGCATTAAACTAAATGTTTAATGCCAGATGCAGCATTAAGATTTTAGCGCGGCAACCGACAGCTCAAAAGCACACTTATTAGATGCTTCTACTAACGCTTCCTTCAATAGTTTTGCGTTATTAGCTAGGTAATCATCATAAGTATAAGACTTATCGTCACCTGATACGGCATCGCACATTTTTTGGGCAACAACATTCTTACTGTTGACGTCAATTAGTTGCAATTTAGCTTTATATTTCACATTGTATTCAGTGAAGCTACCAATTTTATATGTGAAAAACATTTGGGCAGAACTAACATCCAATAAAAAATCTGCATTGCTTACGCCTGCCGTTAGTTCATCTACTGATGGAGTATAAGCTTCCATTGACTTCTTACCCGAAACATTGAATCGAGTATCTTTTTTCCAAGATGCTAGTACCTTTGACTTTAGGTTAGCAATTGGATCTTTAATACCATAACGCTTTTGCAGCTCTTCCCCTGAAGGATCTGGTGAAAATATACCAAGATACACATCTGTTAATGTCATAGACCCTAAACCAATTTCATATGGATCTGTGACAACTACTTTCTTGTTTTTTAATTGTGCTGATGACTCTTGAGTGAGTGGTTTTGTTTCGAATAATAAACCGCAACCTGACAAAGTCACAGCAAGAAGTGACGTTAAAATAATCTTTAACATTTCTATTCCTTAGATACTTTATATTTTTTGTTTAAATTTCATACACGGAAAATTAAAAGACCGCCTCATGCAAAAGCATGAGGCGGTACTATAGATTATTAAGGAATTAAAATGTACTTTTAAGTTTAAGAACGTTAATCAATTACTAAAAAGTTAAGCAATATCAGTGTCTTTCAATAAAAGTTCTTTCATCGCATAAAAAACAGTCAAAAACATCCGAAAATTTTATGAAAATCAGAGCTATATAAGTACGACACAGCGTCCAAGTGCCTAATTCAGGCTGTTTAGTATTAACAAGGTGCAAATGAGACAAACAAAAACGGGAGCCGAATCTCCCGTTTTTCAAATAATTAACCCTAGGCTAATTTAGTACTGTATTGACGCAAACTTTGTGCGAACTCTTCTAGGGCACGAATGCCACTTTCTTCCGCTTCTTTACACCAGGCTTGCATAGCCTTTAGTAATTCGTCACGGCTGGCTGTGCGTTTTTTCCAGACTAATTGTAGCTCTTGCTTCATTTTATAAATCTTTTCCATCATCTCATTGTGCGCTAATAAATCCGCTAATTGCTGACGATATTTATCACTTAGCAAAGCTTCCTCTTTACGCAACAAGCGTTTAGCACGTGCAAATGGCAGATTTAACTGAGCGTGTTTCTCTTCTTGCTTAACAGTCGGCTTAATCACGCTCTTATAAAATTTCGCCATAATTTGAAAACGATTATTCGCCGCTGCTAGTGCCGCATCAAAATCCAATTCCAACTTGGATTTATCTATGGCCATTACCGGACCAGTACGTACATTTTTAATCAACCCTAAGGTTTTAAAAATGGTGATGTACATCCAACCAATATCGAACTCCCATTTTTTAACCGATAACTTGGCAGAATTTGGGTACGTGTGATGATTGTTGTGTAACTCTTCTCCACCAATCCAAATACCCAATGGGCTGATATTTCGTGCAGCATCGGCACATTCAAAGTTACGGTAACCTAACGCATGGCCAATACCATTGATAATGCCTGCCGCATGCACTGGCATCCACATCATTTGCACCGCCCAAACGGTAATACCAATTGGACCCAGCATTAAAATATTGAAACCTAATAAAGCGAAAATGCCCAAAAACTTATGCTTTTGATATAACTTGTTTTCTAACCAATCATCCGGACAGCCTTTACCATAACGAGTTAGGGTTTCTTGGTTTTCAGCTTCGTTTTTATATAATTCAGCACCGGTTAAAAGCACTGTTTTTAAACCTTTCACCACAGGCGAGTGAGGGTCATCTTCGGTTTCACATTTCGCATGGTGTTTACGATGTATAGACACCCACTCTTTTGTGATAGTGGCTGTGGTTAACCATAACCAAAAACGGAAAAAATGTGCCAGCGCCGGATGCAAATCCATCGCTCTATGTGCCATGGCACGGTGTAAATAAATGGTCACACTGACAATGGAAATATGCGTCATGATCAGGGTGTACAGCAGCACTTGCCAGCCGTTTAGTCCCCATAAACCTTGTTCAAACATCTTACTACCTCTGTTCTATTTATTATTCGGCTTCAATGCCCACGATTAACCAAGCATTAGATCCGTGTTTTTCTAAATGCCACACATCAAATACGCCATGTTCTTCATTGCTTTGCATGTCTTTCATTAAACCGCGAAACAGAATACTGATACGATGACCGCCAATTATGGGCTCGGCACGTACTATGTTAGCACTTAAATCCATGATTTGATTATCAAGCGTTGCACTGTATTGCTGACGCTGTTGTTTCAACTCGTCTAACAACTCAGGTTGTACATACTCTTCGATTGTAGCGAAATCGCCTTGATCCCAAGCTTTATGCACTAAGGCAAAATGTTCTAATGCACCTTGCTCAAAGCCGGATACATCAAAATCTTGAGGAAACTCCATTGGGATGGATTGCTGCGTGCTAACGCCTGTGAACATGGTTTGCGTACCATGAGCTTCCCTTTGCATACCGGCATATTGTGGGCGCAGTTTGGGCTTAGCAAATAGCTTAAATAATACAAAGGCCAGTGCTGCGAACAGCAAGATATCCATGAACTGCAGACCTTCAAAAGCACCACTGCCCAGCAAATAGGCAAACAAACCGCCCGCTAACAAGCCTCCCATTAATCCCCCCATTCCAGGGCGAGAGGACTTAGCCTTTTCTGGTGAAGAGGCCGGTTTTTGCGGGCTCGTTGGAGAGGCCTTTTTATATGGGCTTGTCTGAAAAGCTTTACCAAATCCGCCACTGCCAAACTTCTTGGCTTCGGCACTCTCTACGGCACCCACCAACATAAAACCCGCCAGCAGCAGACTAAAAAAATACTTCATGTAATTTGCTCTTTATTAACCTTGTTCACTTTGACCAATGCTACCTATGGTCCATATTAAGTCAATGTCCGCCATCAACAATAGTGAACAAGTGTACACTGAAATGCTATGCATTACCCCAATTACCAGTCCAAAACACTGGAATATCAGGATATTAGAAGAGATAAGCGACCGCTAAACCAGCCAATAGACTGGAGCGTTTTTTCACCAAGGGGCTGTCTTCAAATGCACTGCCTGCAATATTCACATAACGCATGAATCCCGCAGCAAGCCAGTCATCCCATAAAACTGCTGTACTGTAACCTAGTTGCCAGCCCCCATAGCCTGCTTTGGCATCATATGGCCCACGCTCAGGGGTCACAAACTCTGCGTTAACCCCATAGATATAGTCATGATAGTGACTACTTGCACTACGTAACCCTACCGAAAGTTGAGGCCGAACCTCATAACCGCTTAACCAATATTCACGACGCCACACAACCCTAGGGTTAAAGGTATAACCGCGATAAGCCGCTTGTGTGAAGTCTGTACTATTTGCACCACGTACCGGTAGTTCAAGAAATAATGCATTGCCTTTAGAGCGCGAACCTAAAAAGTAGTAATGCAAAGCAGGGCCTGCTTCGATAATAAAATCCAAATCATCCATACCAGCTCGGGCTTGGCTCTTGTCGCTATCCACCTTAACCGCTCCACCTAGGCTGATTTCAAGACTCCAGTGACCGGATTGCCAGAGATTCCCCTGAATGAGGTTGCGATCAATGGTGAGTTTTTCACTGCGATAACGCAGATAAGGAAAGGGGAGGTAATACTGCTCCGCTTCATCACTGCCCACATAATGAGGTACCGTCATGGCCGACATGCCAAAGCCTGCCTCTAGCTGTGCAAGCACTTTGACACTGGCAAACATCAACATTAACCAGACAAGAAGATAACGGTATAACATAGTCCATTCCCATAGCCTCCCTTATAGGAGCCCAGCTAGCCTACCCACAGTTTCAGGCATTCACAAATCCCAATTGAAAATTGTCCTAATTGGCCATCTATGAACTAACGTTTAAGTGATAAAGATACCAAAACGGCTTGAGGAACCGCCATGCAGATTAAAACCTTTATGCACAAAAATGTAGTGAGTTTAGATTTAGATCGAACACTGTTAGATGTGAAACGGATTTTTGATCGCACCAGTTTTCATCACCTCCTGATTACCCAGTTTGATCGATTGGTGGGCGTCGTGAGTGATCGAGATTTTCTAAAGTCGATTAGCCCAAATGTAGGATCAATTGATGAAACCCAAGCCGACAGAGGCACGTTAAAACGTCATGTGAATGTCATCATGTCCCACAACTTAATCACGCTCTCACCCGAAAGTAATTTCTTTGATGCAGTTACCCTATTTCATGAGCATAAAATATCCTGCATCCCAATAGTGGATGAGAATAAATTCATTAAAGGCATAGTGAGCTGGCGAGATTTAATGAAGGTGATTATTCAAAGACAGAAGTACATAGAGGCGTCTTACAAATAATCACCCTTAATATTTAACGCGGTTTCTTCGCTTTTGGTTTAGAGGCAGAAGATTTTTTAGCCTTAGGCATATGCGGCAAACCATTGTGTTGTGTTTTTGCCACAAACGATTTCTTCGCACCGCCATTTTTCGGCACAAACTTTTTGCCTTCTCGGCGGGCATCTTTCTCACGACCACTCTCAGGCGGCACTAAGTGTTTTGGGCCTCGACCAATCAAATGCGCTTTACCTAATTTCTTCAAGGCTTTGCGTAACAGCGGCCAGCCTTCAGGATCGTGATAGCGTAAAAACGCTTTATGTAACGCACGCTGCTCTTTGGTTTTTGCTGCAAAAACAGGCTCGTGATTTTTTGCCTTAATGGGCTTAAGGGGATTTCGTTCAGTAGCAAACATGGTACTCGCCGTCGCCATGGGCGATGGATAAAAATTTTGTACTTGATCCACTTTGAAATTATTTTCTTTTAACCAAAGCGCCAAATTCAACATGTCTCTGTCGGTACTACCTGGATGCGCCGAAATAAAATACGGAATCAAATACTGCTTTTTGCCCGCTTCTTTCGAATACTTTTCAAACATTTCTTTGAACTTGTAATACGTACCCATGCCCGGTTTCATCATTTTGGTTAGCGGGCCTTCTTCACTGTGCTCTGGGGCAATCTTCAAGTACCCGCCAACATGATGCGTCACTAATTCTTTTACATATTCTGGGTCTTCCACCGCTAAGTCATAGCGTAAACCAGAAGCTACCGCCACGCGTTTCACACCATCAATATTACGTGCCTTACGGTACAACTGAGTGGTATGACTGTGGTCCGTTTCTAAATTGCTACAAATAGTTGGGTACACACAACTTGGGCGGCGGCAATTTTCTTCGATGGTTTTGTCTTTGCAATTTAAGCGATACATATTCGCCGTAGGGCCACCTAAATCCGAAATAGTACCGGTAAAACCTGGCGTTAAATCTCGAATATTTTCAATTTCGGTCAAAATGGATTTTTCTGAACGACTTTGAATAATACGACCTTCGTGTTCGGTAATACTACAGAACGTACAGCCACCAAAACAGCCGCGCATGATGTTCACACTAAAACGAATCATTTCATAAGCAGGAATTTTGGCTTTGCCATAAACCGGATGCGGCACACGTTTGTATGGTCGCTCAAACACCCAATCTAATTCTTCTGTGGTTAACGGAATCGGTGGCGGATTCATCCACACATCATTACGCCCATGGGCTTGCACTAACGCACGAGCATTCCCTGGATTGGTTTCTTTATGGAAGACACGATCTAAATGCGCATACAAAGCCGCATCCTTTTTCACCTGATCCAAAGATGGTAAACGGATATAACTGGCATCAGGATCTGTTTGACGCATTTGCATGTGCGGCACAATTTGAATCACTTGCGCACCGGCTTTTTTCAATTCCGCCTCTTCTGCTTTGGCGTCTTCGTCGATCATTTCGTAGGGGTTTTTATGCGCCTTGATTTTACCGGGCTGGTCCAACTCAGTACTGTCAATTTCTACCCAGTTAGTAGGTAGCTGCTTGCGTAAAAAGCCGGTTCCGCGAACATCTTGAATGTCTTCAATTTTTTCGCCACTGGCTAATCTATGGGTCACTTCGATTAGCGCGCGCTCGGCATTACCGTAAAACAACATATCGGCTGTACTGTCCAACAACACACTGCCACGAATACGATCTTGCCAATAATCATAATGACTTAAACGGCGCAAACTGGCTTCGATACCACCGGCGATAATCGGCACTTCTTTTTTATAGGCTTCACGCAGTTTTTGCGTGTAAACCGTTACCGCACGGTCCGGGCGCTTGCCTCCCACATTATCCGGAGTGTAAGCATCATCGTGGCGTACACGACGATCCGCGGTATAGCGATTGATCATACTGTCCATGTTGCCAGCCGACACACCAAAGAAAAGATTCGGCTTGCCTAACACTTTAAAGCTCTCAATGTCTGTCCAGTCAGGCTGACAGATAAGACCCACGCGAAACCCTTGAGCTTCAAGAGTACGCCCAATCACCGCCATGCCAAAACTCGGGTGATCCACATAGGCATCACCACACACTATGATCACATCACAACTGTCCCAACCCAGTTGCTTCATCTCTTTTTGCGACA
>JABXIK010000028.1 GCA_013373125.1 Gammaproteobacteria bacterium
ATATTTGCTGATTGCTTTTCGGAGCTTTGAATAACAAGCTTAAGTTGCTCTATGGCTTTACTGTATTCACCTGAATTAAAAAATGAATACGCAAGCATGGAGCGAATTTGATTAATTGTATCTACATTCAAATCTTTAAGTGCTAATGCTTTTTCAAGATATACCTGTGATTCTTTTTCTTTTTGTTCATAAACTTTCAATTGCGAAAGGGTTTGATAAGTCAATGCCATTCCTAAAGAGTTGCCACTTAGATCCTCAAGCAACTCATCAAGTTCTTTATTTATGTCAGCTACGTCTTTATGGCTAGGCTGCTCATTAATTTTCTGCTGAAGCTCGTTTAAGGCATTATAAATACGCGGACTAATGCTTGCACCATTAGCGTAAGAAGCAATTAGTAATGATAGAACTAAAATAAAACGCATGCTCATTACTTCTCTAAGTTAAATTCAAAAGGCAGTGTGGCAACTTGCTGAACCGGCGCACCATCAACCAATTTGGGTTTAAATTTATAGCGCCACGCCGCTCGAATCGCTTCACGCTCAAAAACACCCTTAGGCTCTGCATCCACAATTTCAACATCACTCACTGTACCTTCTTTTGTGATTTGCAAACGCACAACAACATAGCCTTCTATTCTTCTGGAAAGCGCTTGAGATGGGTATTTAGGCTCAACTTGCACAAGTGGAATGACATCACTATCACCAAAGCCATAACCAGACAGCATATTGCCCATGCCTTGTCCTTTAAAGCTGGACAGGGAAGAAGAAATATCCGGCATATCTAAATTCATTTCCTGAACACTAGCTTGTTGTACCTTTGGTGTATCTAGCATAGGAGGCGTCTTTGGCTTAGGCGGCTCTTTTGTGTTGCGCACTTTCTTATCGCTTTCACTGTCTTGAAGACTGCGAATAAAATCAACCATTGCCACAACATCCGCACGCTCAGGCTGAGTTCCTTGCGGTGAGATCATCCATTGCATTAGCCAGAAAACTAACAGCGCCATTAGCAAGCCAATAGGAGTAATGATTAATAATCGCATTACACACCCGGGTCAGCTGCAATAGAAATATTGGTTACACCAGCGAGTCGAATTTGATCCATTACTTGAACCAATATACCCGTTCTTGCATCGGTATCCGCCTGAATCACGACGCCACTTTCTGGACTTTCTGCACGTAGCTTTTCGACATTTGCACGAACCGAGCGAACATCAACTGCTCGCTTATCAATCCAAATTTCGCCATTAGGTTTGATGGCAACCATTATATTGCCTTTTTTATCTTCAGCTGCTGTTTCAGCAGAGGGCCGACTTACAGTAACTCCACTTTCTTTGACGAAGGATGTCGTCACTATGAAGAAGATCAACATAATAAAAACTATGTCGAGCATGGGCGTCATATCTATCGTGGAGTCTTCTGACTCCAAACTTGCATGCTGTTTTCTCATCTTAATAACCTGTTACTTAAGCAGCCTGTCTTTAAATATATCGAGCTGCTTTTTTGCCATACCATCAAATCGTGTCTTGAAATATAAGCCCACAAGGGATACCACCATGCCGGCCATAGTTGGCACGGTTGCCATTGAGATGCCCGATGCCATTGCTCGTGCATTACCTGTGCCTGTAATAGCCATAACATCAAACACATTAATCATCCCAGTTACCGTTCCCAACAAACCCATAAGCGGACAAATCACTACCAGCAACTGAATAACAGACCGGTAACGCTCAAACTCTATTTGAGTTTGAGATACCAATTGATTACGGATTTTTAAAGCGTGCCATGTCTCGTGACTTTCTAATGACTGCCACTTATCTTGCTGTTGTCGACACAGAGTTTGTGACTCTCGGGTAAAAAACCAATAACGATCAAGAATTAATATCCACAAAATAATGGATATTAATAAAATACCGTATAAAACAGGACCGCCACTGGTTAGAAAATCCGTCACATCTGAAAGCATATTAACTTCTCTTCTGTGCCTGTTCGGCAATAATGCCAGCGGCTTGCTGATCCAAAATTTGAATCATTTCTTTACTGCGTCCATTCAAAATATTGTGCATAAACAATAATGGAATGGCTGCAACCAAACCTAAAACTGTTGTAATTAGCGCCTGAGAAATACCACCTGCCATTAACTTAGGATCACCGGTACCGAATAACGTAATGGATTGGAAAGTAGCAATCATGCCCGTCACCGTGCCAAGTAGACCAAGTAGCGGCGCTACCGCGGCAAGCAATTTAACGATGGACAAGCCTTTTTCCAATTCTGGTAGTTCTTTCAATACTGCTTCATCTAATTTCATTTCTAGAGTTTCTAAATCGCTAGCTGACTGTTCATTCTTGTACACAGATAGGATGCGACCAAGAGGATTACTGGTGTTAATGGTTTCTGGAGAGTTGAGTTGTACCTTGATTTGCTGTTGCATGGTGAATCTCTGTACCAACAGAATACCGGCATAGACAATTCCGCTAAATGCCAATGTAAGAATGATGTAACCAATCAAGCCACCTTGATGGATGCGATCCATGACACTTGGACTCTGACTATTTAAACTCAGCAGTGTGCCTCGGGTAGGATCGATGATCATAGATTCAATATCTTCACCTGAGTCTATGTAGCTGTCTATCAAACCTGCTTCGTTAGGTTGTTTGTTTAGCTCCAAAAACAATTGTGTATTAGCATCGTAATTTACAAAGCCGTCATTATTAAAAGCAACAAAAGGACCTATATGATAAATATCACCCTCCACCTTAATGCCATTAGCATTTAAATAGGTGGTTTTGTAAGCTTTAGATTCTCCTTGCTTGGTCATGTGCAACTGCATTTCATACCAAAGCTGTTCTAATTCCGGAATACTTGGCAAAGCCTTGCTTTCGGATAATTCATCGAGCACATCTGAACGCGCACCCAATTCGTTGGCCAATAAAGAGTGCTCGCGAATAGATGCGATATCCTGAGACACTTGGCGTACAACGCCAAACATCTCGCCAAGATTACCCATACGCTTTCTTAGCTCTTCTTCTAATTCAGCAAGAGTCTCTTCATTATCATCAAAGGTATTTTTTAGGCGATTGGTTTCTTTTTTGGTAGCAACCAATTCATCCTTGGCTTTCTTGAGAGCTAGTTTTTGTTCTTTTGCATCAGTTGCAAAAACAGCTTCGCGCTCTTTGTGTACACGAGCCTCTTTCAATCCATCTTTCTTGACCTGTTCTAGCAGCTGTTGAAGAGATTGAATATTTTCAGGAATGGAGACTGCTTTTTCTTCAGAAAATACAGGAAGAGAAAACAATGCTGTCAGCAATAAAACTCTTAGCTTCATTATTTCATCTCCACTAGTGTTGGTAATGGTAGTTCTAGCAGGCTTGGCGCTGACTGCTTACGTGCAATTTGAACCCCTTTCGTAATAGATCGAGCATAGCCTGAATCTAAATCGTCCCATTTTTTTTGCTTTGCATTCCAAGCTCTAGCTCTCTCACCATCAAGTGACACTGTTAAGAGTGCGTTACGACCAATACGCAAGTAATCAACTGTTTCAGCCAAATCATTTTCACCTCTATAGGCTTCTATTGTGCGACCATATTCAATTTCAATTTGATAAGCCTCAAGTACACGTCGGAATTTTTCACTGACAGTAACATCGGACGCTAATAGCAATGAGCGCAGATTAGCAATACGCTGCTCACGCTCCTCAAGTAAAAATGGAATATCCAAGCTCACAAACGCTTCGAGACCATTCAGCATTCGCTCCATAAGAGGCATAATGCCTTCTTGCGTTTTCTCTATGTCTTCGATTTGCTTGTTTAGAGATGCGATTTGATTGTTTTGATTAACGATAATTTCACGTAACTGACGATTGTATACATTCAGTTGATCAATTTCAGTTTGGGTGATTCTCATATCCTGCAATGCAATACGCTTTTGCTCATACAATGCATCTATTTTCTTTTGTGATGCAGCACCTTCTTCTTGATTAGCCCTTGCCGCATCCATCGTATTGTTCAGCTCATTGGTAGCATTGCCAGTTGATGCTGCCATAAAGAGTGCAAATGCACTCCCTAATATTAAAAAGCGATTATTCATCGTGATACTCATTATATTTCTTGGATATTCATTTTCAGATTGAGAGCTTCTTGCTTACTAGAAGCAGAAATCACAGCTGCCATGCTGGCATGCTCTTGTTTAAAATAGGTTTCAGCAACGCGCTTAAGATCAGCCATCGTAACGCGTAGTACTTTTTGGCGAAACTCATTGCGCCACGCTTTATCTCGGCCTTGTAAGTTATTATGAAAAGCCTGTTTTGCCTCACCAGCAGGAGAGCTAGGCTTATCAATACTCGATACCACTCCTAATATCGATTGCCCCAAGGCATCATTGCTGTGGTTTTCTGACTTAAACCATTCAATTGACCGGTCAAAGTCTTCAAATGTTCCTGCGATACGAGGATCTCGGTAGCTATAAAATTTAAAAACTCCAATTGCGCTGTCTTGACTGGCACCGCCACCATATGCACCACCCTGCTCTCTAATAGCGGTATGCAAAAAGCCGTTTCTCAAGAAGACACCTAATACAGAAAGTGCCGGCGCATCGTCGTGATCAGCATTTACAGTTGGGTAGGCTTTAGCGCAGAAATTTGTTTGAGTTGGTGCGACCCAAGCCTCATTGATTTTTTTTGATTCAAAATCTAGTGAAAATTTCTCACAACTGGATGGCTTGCATTTTGGCCAAACAGATTTAAGCATCTCAAGGGCATCATTCAAATTGGCCGCATCACTTATCACTAGATGCTTGACCGGTGACTGTTTGATTTTCTCATAAAGAGAAACAAATCTCGCAACTAATTCAGATTTTTCATCTTGCTTATTCAGTTTTCGCATGCGCAATAGTGCTGGCAGGCCCGCAGTGCGATAAGCCAATTGAGCTACAGATGAAAAGCCAGAAGATGCGATATTCATGGCTAATCCATGGCCATTGCCACTAACCGACTGCTCTTTTCGACTCAAAGATTGCGAGATTAAATCGGCAAGTCGTTTCGGGTCATCAAAATTTGCACTATACAAAGTATCTTGCATCAGCTGATAGAAACTTTCGTGATTTCTTGCCAGTGCTTTACCTGATAACACCCAGTAACCATGAACTTCTGAAGGATCCTTGAGATCCGTACGTATATTTGAGAATGCAGAAATACCGCCCACAACCAAAGATTGACGATGCTGAGTTTCTAAGTAGGTACTACCCGCCACACCTACTTCTGTTAAATAATTTAACAGCAAGGGTAACAATTCTTGCTCATCGGTCGTCAATTTTGGTAGATCAAGAACAACTTGGTGATAGGTAAGGCCGTTTGTACCTTGCTCATAGCTTGTGACATTCAACTCTTTATCGACAAGAGTAACACCATCTGGAATGGCTAATGTTTCTGCCACATCAGTTAGCTCAACCTTTGGCAATATCGACTCATCGTCTTTTGTCATTTGACGAGTTTTTAGAGACTCGCCTTGAGAAACAATATATTTAATTTCTTCTTCAGTTAATTTTTCTTTCAATGCAGCAAGTTTTGATTTTTCTGCATTATTTTTGCGCTCATCCAATTCTGCATCTGGTTTAAACGTTAGCGTAACGCGATGTGGATTTTGTAAGAGGTGGTGCTCGATTAATTCTTTCACAAAGGTTGGAGACTTAGCCTTCTCTCTTAATTTATCTAGCGCAGGATCTAAATCTAGTAATTCAACTGGATCACTATAATGCGTACATGCTGAAATGGCAGATAAGATAATTTGCAGCCCATATGGATAACCATCCCCGCCTACTTCACGCTGACTTAATTCCAACTGGTGCAATACAGACTCTACCTGCTCAGCATCTACACCCTTAGAAGCTACTTCCTCGAGCGTGGATATAATTAATTGCTCAACCTTTTCTTTGTTCTCTTCGCTACTGCCTTCCACGCCACAAACAAACGCCATTTCTTTGTTGGAGTCTTCTAACCCACATAGCGGACTTGGTGACGAACCCAGATCGGTGGTTTCCAATGCTAGGCGAAGAGGTGAGCTACTATTTTCTAAAAGCAAGTTGGATAAGAAATGAGCTTCTAATTGTTCCTCTAGGTTACTACTATGACCGAGCAGCCAGCCCATGACATGATGCGTCTTATTTTCTAGCTCATTATGGCCATAGTGTTCTTCTACGCGGATAGGCGCGTAATATCGCTTCTCATCTTCAACTTCAATTTTCACTTGGCTGGGTTCAAATTGATCTAGATATTCATCAAATTTTTCATGGTGCTCAGAAGCTGGTATATCCCCATATGTCATGAAGATAGCATTGCTCGGGTGATAGTGCTCTTTATAGAAATCCTTCAAGCCTTCATAGGTTAAATCAAGAATAGTTTCAGGATCACCGCCACTGTTGAAGTGATAGGTATTGGTCGGATATAAATATTTACTGAACGCCTGCCAAAGCTGACTGGTGACACTGCTCATGGCACCTTTCATTTCATTATAAACAACACCTTTATACTGTAGGGGCGATGCAGGATCGGATGGGTTTTCAAACTCCAAGCGATGCCCTTCTTGAGCAAAATCGCTTTCATCCAAATTCGCAAAGAAAACAGCATCTAAATAGACGGATAACAAATTATTAAAGTCTTTTTTGTTTTTTGAGGCAAAGGGATACGCTGTCCAATCACTGGATGTAAATGCATTCATAAAAGTATTGAGCGATCTGCGAATCATCATGAAAAATGGGTCGCGTACTGGGTAGTTTTTACTACCGCAAAGTGCAGTATGTTCCAGTATATGTGCCACACCAGTTGAATCCATTGGCATTGTGCGTAGCGCCACTAAAAATACGTTTTCATCATTATCTGTGGCTAAGTGATAATGCTTCGCGCCTGTCTTTACATGCTCATACTCTTCTACAAGCACATTCAAGGATTCGATTTTCTTGGTTCTAAGCTGACGGAATCCAATGTGAGTCATGATATGACTGCCTTATATATCGCTAAAATGAGAGAAGTATAGAATACATGAAAATGGGCTAAATGAGAGCCATTTTCATAAAGAATTGATTCATGAAACAGACTTGTTTCATCACTGACCGCAGAGTGCGGTCAATTTAGGATGGTGTTGTTTAAACTTTAAACTGACTAGTAATCTTGCGAAGATTATTCGATATCTCCAATAAGGATTCACTGGCCGCCCCCACTTCCTGGACATTCTTCACGGCAGCTTCAGCATTAAGTCGAATGCCTTCTACGTTGGTCTTTATGTTATTACTGACCTTCTCCTGCTCTCCGGTAGCATCAGCAATCTCGGTATTCATTCTAGTGATAGACCCTACCTTTTCAGTGATTGTGGCCAAAGAGTTATCCGTTTTGGCTGCATGCTCTACGCTATTCTTAGCCTGTTCTTGACTATGAGACATTACCTCAGCGGCACTTCGTGCGGCTGATTGCAGCTCTTCTATTACTCGCTGAATCTCTTGTGTTGAATCTTGCGTACGTGAAGCCAGCGTACGTACTTCATCGGCAACCACTGCAAAACCACGCCCTTGCTCACCCGCCCTCGCAGCTTCGATGGCAGCATTGAGCGCGAGCAAATTAGTTTGCTCTGCAATGCCTTTAATAACATCTAGGATTGTACCCACATTTTCAGTGTCAGCCTCTAATTTACCGATCACACTTGCAGCCCTTTCAACCTCACTGGCCAGATCATTAATAGATTCAACAGATTGAGTCACCACACTACGACCTGCTTTTGCCTCTTGATCCGCCTCTTTTGCTGCATCGGCAGCACTGGACGCATTTTGCGCCACATTTTGAACACTGCTAAACATTTCATCCACTGAGCGCGTCACTTCGTCAGTAGCTCGGCTTTGTTGATCTGTTATTTCACTGGTTTTGGTTGTCATATCACCTAGATCGTTAGATACATTGGCGAGAGGCGTAATCGAATTTACGACTTCATTGATACTTTCATGAAGCTTTTGCATGAACATGTTAAACCAGTACACAACATCCCCGATCTCGTCTTGACTGGTTTGTTGGATGCGCTTTGTTAAATCACCCTCACCACTGGCAATATCCTTGAGTGATTCAAGTACTAGACTTAGGTTTCTATTGATTAAAATTACACTACTTGCACTAATAAGCACAATTGCCAAAATAGCCCCAACACTCAAGATTATCGAGGTTACTAGGGCCTCCTGAGTTGCTTCGTTAGACTCCTCAACTGTGCGACTAAAGGCTCCGAGTGACATGTCATTGAATTGAGTCAGTGCGTTTTTAGCTACGCCTAATTTATTGTTCATTGACTGAACTAAATCAGGAATATCACTAGGATTCAAATTACCGTTAACCATTCCATCAGATAGCTTCAGTGCCACCACGAAATAGTCACGTATTTGCTCATCCAGTTTTGATAGTGCTTTTTCTTGTTCAGGCCAAAGTGTCTTTTGCTCCGAAACCTTACTTAGAAGCTCATCAAATGTCTTCTTGGCTGAAGTAACCATGTCACTTTCACCTGTACTTACTGCAGTATTGAGCAATTCTTCTATACGATTGATTCTTACTATGTTCTCACGACTAGACTGCACCACTGGGAAATAAAGGTTTTGTATTTTGGCTAATCGCTGAGAGTTATGATTATTGATAGTTGAATTAACTGTGAGACTGGCAATAAACCCAAGTACCGCGATGGCAGGTATCACCAAGATTTTAGCTTTAATGGAAACGCGATTCAGTGGATTCATTCAGACCTCTGCTATTACTGTCTATCCCTGCTTAATAATAAGCATAGTAAAAGAATAGCTAAGATCTAATGTTTAGCTAATACTGATATTTTGAGCGGGATCAAACCATTTTAGGCGGTCATGCAGAGATACCACCTCCCCCACTATAATCAATGTAGGGGCTTTAATCTGCTCTTTAGAAAGGATGTCTACCATGGTATCCAAGGTGCCAATCAAAACCTTTTGCTCAGGTGTCGTACCTTTTTGAACCAAGGCAATTGGGGTTGTTCTTGGCATTTCATGCTTGATTAATTGCTCGCAAATTGTAGGTAGCCCCATTAGGCCCATATAAAATACGATTGTCTGGTTGGAATACGCCAATTCATGCCAAGGAAGGTCTGTCGTATCATTTTTAAGGTGACCGGTTACAAATCGTACAGACTGGGCATAGTCTCTATGTGTTAATGGAATGCCAGCATAGGATGAACACCCTGCTGCTGCAGTGATTCCAGGAACAACTTGAAACGGAACACCGTTTTCAGCAAGCTCCTGAATCTCCTCACCACCACGACCAAATATGAACGGGTCGCCACCTTTAAGTCGAAGCACCCTGTGTCCTTTTTTAGCAAAATCCACCAATAGTTGATTAATACCTTCTTGAGGCACTAGGTGATTTGCCCTAGCTTTGCCTACATTGATCATTTGAGCATCACGGCGACAAAGATTAAGGATTGGCTCACTAACTAGGCGATCATAAAGCACCACATCCGCTTGTTGCATTAACCTTAAAGCCTTGAATGTCAATAAATCTGGATCACCGGGACCCGCTCCAACCAAATAGACTTCACCCAGTTCTCTCTTAACGGGAGCGTCCTGCTCTAGCGTTTCCTTTAATAACTGCTCGGCGTCATTTTCTTTGCCTGCGAACATGAGTTCAGCAACAGGTCCATTAAGAATTTTCTCCCAAAAGCCTCTGCGTAGATTCACTTTGTCGAATTTTTGCTTAACAGAAGTTCGATACCTTTCTGCAAGCAATGCTAAGCGACCATAAGCACTAGGCAGAACCGTTTCTAATTTGGCTCTTAGTATTCTAGCTAAAACAGGTGAAGAACCACCTGAGCTAACGGCAGCAATAATTGGGCTACGATCAACTATGGCAGGGAAAATAAACGTGCAAAGTGATGGCTCATCAACCACATTTACAGGTATGTTTTGAGCTTGAGCTATTTTAGCGATTTGCGCATTTATTTCTTTTTGATTGGTCGCTGCGACAATCAAAGAAGGTGAGGCTATGTCCGACCCTGAAAATTCTTTATTAAGAATAATGCCATTATTTTTCTTTATTAAATCACTTAAATCCGGATGTATCTCTGGACTAATGACAGTAACTTTTGAATGCGCTTTTGCCAGTAAAGCAGCTTTCCTTAAAGCCACCTCGCCACCACCAACAACAACAACATCACGACCTTTTAGATCGAAAAATAATGGCAAAAACTCCATACTTAACCTATGAACTCAAGATTATTCATATATGGCTTCAGTGCCTCGGGCACTTGAATGCGGCCATCTTCTTGTTGGTAGTTTTCCAAAATTGCAACCAATGTACGACCAACAGCCAGGCCAGAACCGTTTAGTGTATGCAGCAATTCTGGCTTACCTGTTTCTGGATTACGCCAGCGTGCTTGCATACGACGAGCTTGATAATCACCCATGTTACTGCAAGATGAAATTTCACGGAATTTACCCTGACCCGGCAACCAAACTTCTAAATCGTATGTCATCGACGCCGAGAAGCCTAAATCACCACCGCATAATTTAACTAACCGATAAGGTAGGTTAAGTTTTTGCAAGATGGCTTCTGCATGACCGGTTAACTCTTCAAGCGCTTGAGCGCTTTCCTCAGGTTTAACAAGCTGCACCAACTCTACTTTTTCAAATTGATGCTGACGAATCATACCTCGAGTATCTCGGCCGTAGCTGCCCGCTTCACTTCTGAAGCAAGGAGTGTGTGCTGTAAACTTCAAAGGCAATTCTTTTGCATCTACGATCTCATCTCGCACCAAATTTGTTACTGGCACCTCTGCCGTTGGAATTAAATAATAATGCGTGTCATTGAAAGGTATTTTAAATAGATCTTCTTCAAACTTAGGAAGCTGGCCAGTACCCTTAAGGCTATCTGCATTTACCATGTAAGGCACATAGGTTTCGGTATAGCCGTGCTCTTCTGAGTGTGTATCTAGCATCAGTTGAATTAATGCGCGATGCATGCGTGCAATCTGCCCCTGCATGACCGCAAAGCGTGAACCCGTTAATTTAGCAGCTACCTCGAAATTAAGCCCGCCATTATCCTGGCCAACATCCACGTGATCTTTCACTTCAAAATTAAATTCACGTGGAACACCCCAAGTACGAATTTCCAGATTATCATCTTCATCTTTACCAAATGGCACTGAGTCATCTGGAAGATTAGGTGTCGCCATTAAGATGGAATTAATTTCATCTTGAATTTGCTTGGCGGCTTCTACTTCTTGGGATAATTTTGCATCAATCTCATTTAAGACCTCTGCAACTTTCGCCTTAGCTTCATCCACACTCAAACCTTGGGCAATGAATTGGCCAATTTGCTTAGAGGCCTTCTTTTTTTCAGCTTGTAAATTTTGTGATGAAACATCCGCTGACTTACGCTTGGCATCAAGATCTGCAAAAGCAGCAATATCAAAGTTAAATCCTTTCTTCTTCAGTGCCTCAGCCACTGCTTCTGGATTTTCACGAACCTTACGAATATCAAGCATATTTCTTTCCGATTAAACGAGTAATTTGGCTAAATACCAGCCCACAAAGCAAGCAAACACACAGCCAAAAACACTTACAACAAAATAGATAAATGCGGCGGCTATTTGGCCACCGTGCAATAAATTAAGGCCTTCCATTGAGAAGGTGGAGAAAGTAGTTAATGCCCCTAGAAAACCGACCATAACTAATTCTCTCCAGTACCCTGTCATTTTAAGATAATCAAGAATAATGACAGCGCATAGGCCCATTAAAAACGAGCCTAGAAAATTGATCGCAAGTGTAGCAAAGGGAAAGCCGGTTCCCAATAACTTAGTGAACTGAGCGCTTAAATAAGCCCTAGACATGGCCCCCAGGGCACCACCTAGGGCAATAACGATATAATGCATGGGTTATGTGTACCTTTTATTCGGGCTATTTTCATCAAGCTGCCCTAAATACTCGAGCTTAGCTTTGATTTTTGCCTCTAATCCACGATCTGTTGGCTGATAAATAGCCATATCCTTCATTTCTTCAGGCAAATAACATTCCCCTGCGGCATAGGCAGATGGCTCATCGTGGGCATAACGGTAATCCAAGCCGTATTCCTGGTCTTTCATCATCTGAGTGGGCGCATTTCGCAGATGCATGGGTACATCATAACTTGGGGTTTGCTTGATGAGTGCCCTAGTTTGGTTGTAAGCATTATAAACCGCGTTACTTTTTGGGGCGCATGCAAGGTAGTTTACGGCTTGAGCTATCACAAGTTCGCCTTCGGGACTGCCAAGGCGCTCATAAGCCTGCCAGGCATTCATAGCTATCTCTAGCCCTCTAGGATCTGCATTTCCAATATCTTCTGCAGCCATACGAACAACTCTGCGCGCAATATATAAAGGATCGCATCCTCCATCTAGCATTCGACAATACCAGTACATTGCCCCATCAGGGCTTGAGCCCCTTACCGACTTATGTAATGCAGATATTTGCTCATAGAATAAATCACCACCCTTATCAAACCTTCTCACTGACTCTTGGGCCACCTCTTGCGCTAAAGCCATGGATATCCGACTAAATCCGTCAGCCTGAGCCAAATCAACTGCCATTTCTAATAAATTCAAAGAACGCCTAGCGTCCCCATCAGCCATACTGGCTAAAAATTCAGCGGCACCTGAATCTAATTCAATCTTTGCATCAGAAAGCTGTTGATCTTCAGTCAGTGCATAATTGAGCAGCTCGACAATGTGGTGATTACTCAAGCTACGTAACTTATAGACACGCGCGCGGCTTAACAATGCAGAATTAAGCTCAAAACTCGGATTTTCAGTGGTGGCACCAATAAAAATAACTGTGCCATTTTCAACAAAAGGGAGGAAAGCATCCTGTTGAGATTTATTAAACCTATGTACCTCATCAACAAATAGCAAAGCACCCCTGCCTTGCATCTGTACCTGCTTTGCTTTTTCCATGCACTGACGAATTTCTTTTACACCGTCCATTACAGCAGAAAGGGCTAGAAATTCCGCATTGGCATAATGAGCTAATATTTTAGCAAGTGTCGTTTTACCAACCCCAGGAGGTCCCCAGAAAATCATCGAGTGCAACTGGCCTTTTTCTATGACCTTGCGCAAGGCCTTGTCTTCACCTAACAGATGATCTTGACCTATATACCCTTTGAGGGTGCTAGGTCGCATGCGCGACGCCAAAGGCTCCTGGATATTTTTTTGTGGAAACAAGGAATCTTGCATTTTATTCACTACGAATAACATCTACGCCTTTCGGCACGATGAATTCAAAATCCTGCTCACTAATACTCTTTTTAAAAGAAACATCAGCAAGACGAATGATGGTTTTTTGCCCAACTTCATCTTGAATAACCATTCGCATGAGCTTATTCGTTGCGTCAAACTCTAAGCGCAAACGATCGAATAATGCATCTACTTGTTTCGGAATTAAAACAAAATGCGTTTCGTCTTGAAGGGTCTCAGCATACAGGTCGTATTCATTTTCAACTTGAGCAATATTTCCAGAAAGCAGTAATGCAGGGGTGGCAGATAACTTTGTATTAAGCGGCTGCATAGTAACCTGCTCTAGGTCTGCATCATATTGCCAAAGTGTTTTACCATTGCTAACCAACAACTGCTCATATGGCTGCTCACTTTCCCAGCGAAATTGATTAGGGCGTTTTAACTTTAACTTCCCTTTTTGGGTTTGTAATAAGGCGCCTTTACCATCAAATGTATGCTGCACAAATGAAGCGCTTAACTCATCCATTTTTGATAAAAACACATTCAACTTCGCATAATCTGACTCTTCTGCATTCACAAAAAAAGACAAAGCCGACAACAACAATAATAAATATTTCACGTTTAAAAACCTTTAGCTAACTGGTGGCGGAGCAAGCACTTCTCGAGTGCCATTTTGACTAGGACTTGAAACCACCCCGGCTTGTTCCATGGTTTCAACTAAGCGCGCTGCACGGTTATAACCTATACGTAATTTCCTTTGCACACTTGATATAGAAACTTTACGAGTCTGAGTAACAAAGGCCACGGCCTCATCAAACAGAGCATCTGCCTCACCATCTTCACTTTCATTAGTAAAGCCAGGCACAACAATACTACTGTCACCACCCTCTGTGATGGATTCAATATATTCAGGTTCACCTCTTTGCTTCCAGTCAGCCACTACAGCGTGAACTTCATGATCATCTACAAATGCACCATGAACGCGAATCGGCAAAGAGGTTCCAGGAGGTAGATACAACATATCACCATGACCGAGCAACTGCTCAGCACCACCCTGGTCCAAAATTGTACGAGAATCAATTCTTGAGCTTACTTGGAAAGCCATTCGAGTAGGTACGTTTGCCTTTATCAATCCAGTGATGATATCAACCGAGGGGCGCTGTGTAGCTAAAATTAGATGAATACCAGCAGCACGTGCTTTTTGCGCGATACGTGCAATTAACTCTTCTACTTTTTTGCCAACAATCATCATCATGTCGGCAAATTCATCTATTACCACCACTATGTATGGCAGCTTGCCTAGATCTGGAGCGACGTCCTCAAAGCTTTCTTCCGCTTTCCATAATGGATCTTTTAATGGCTCGCCCGCAGCAATAGCATCTAAAACCTTTTTATTGTAACCAGCAATATTTCGAACACCCATAGCAGCCATAAGCTTATAGCGTCTTTCCATTTCTCCAACGCACCAACGCAATCCATTAGCCGCTTCTTTCATATCCGTAATAACAGGCGTAAGTAGATGTGGGATGCCGTCATAAATTGAAAGCTCCAACATCTTAGGATCAACCATGATCATGCGAACATCTTCAGGGCCGGCCTTATACAGCATGCTGATTAGCATGCTATTAACGCCAACTGATTTACCTGATCCCGTTGTACCTGCCACTAATAGGTGTGGCATTTTTGCAAGATCGGCTGTTACCGGATCGCCAGCGATATCATGGCCAAGGGCAAAAGATAAAGGCGAAGTCATTTTCTGATAATCATTGGATGCGAGAACATCCCCTAAAAAGACCATGGCGCGATTTTCATTTGGCACTTCAAGACCCATGACGGATTTTCCTGGAATGACCTCAACAACACGTACGCTTACCATTGCTAAAGAGCGCGCAAGGTCACTTGCTAAATTGGTAATTTTTGAGGCTTTAACACCAGGCGCAGGCTGAATTTCAAAGCGTGTAATTACAGGACCCGGATTAACCGCTACAACTTCTATTTTTACACCAAAGTCTTTAAGCTTTTGTTCAAGCAAGCGCGACATTTCTTCGAGCTTTTCTGGGCTGTACCCAGTTTCTTGCGGACCATCTTGATGGCTTAATAAATTTAATGAAGGTAGTTCAGATCCTTCAAATAATTTACCTTGTACGCTTCCATTACTTTGGGATTTCTTCTCAAAGGGCTGTATCTTAAGTTTTTTCTCAGCCTCCACAGGCGCGGCAGTTGGCTTGACTGGGACTTTCTTGATAGAGGGAGTCGTAACTGCTTTGGCTGGGGGCTCTACCGTTAGAGCTTGAACATTAGACTTAGCAATGGGCTCATTTTTATGCTCTTGCGAGGGGATTAATACAGGTATGCTTTCCTCGCTACCCTTAATAAAAGGATCTTCTCTATTGATGCTTTTGGTATCAGGTTGTCGGTTATTAATTTTTGCTTTCGCATATGCAATTAATTTTAAGGTAACGCCGCCAATAGCATCTAAGGTTAACAACCATGCAATATCACCACACACAGTTAAACCAAACAGAAACACAAACAGTGCCAAAAGAGATGCACCAGCAAATCCTAGATAAGTAGCAAGAGGCATTGCCAATGTTTGACCAAGCACACCACCTGTCCCACCCGGTAGACCCCCTACCCCGTCATACAATTGGGATAAAACTGAGCCCGCTGTTACAACGAGCATTACACCAGTGAAGCGCCAAGTCCAACCTGCCCATCCGTATTGAACGTCTAGTCCGCGAAAGCGTTGCACACCTCTTAAAATGGGGATGATGGCCAGTAAATACGCCATGTATCCAAATAGTGAAAACAGCAAGTCTGAAATGAACGCCCCAATGCGCCCACCATAATTATTGACTTGCAAGTTTGACTGAGCCTGGCGCCATCCTGGGTCATTTACGCTATAGGATAGCAATGACAACAACAGAAAAGCCGCCAGAACAACGAGCAAAAAGACTCGCCCCTCTCGGCCAACCGCATTTAACTGGGAGTGCC
>JABXIK010000128.1 GCA_013373125.1 Gammaproteobacteria bacterium
AAGCTTCGAGTTTTTTAACGCTGCATAAGCAATGCAGCTAGCTTTAACCGTCGATTACTTATCTAAACCATCAAGATAACGCTCAGCATCTAAGGCCGCCATACAGCCAGTACCGGCAGAAGTGATAGCTTGACGATAGGTATGGTCCATCACGTCACCTGCGGCGTACACGCCTTCTTTACTGGTTAGCGTGGCATTACCTTCAAGGCCACTTTGCACCTTGATGTAACCGCCATTCATTTCCAATTGGCCTTGGAAAATTTCTGTGTTTGGCGTGTGACCAATCGCAACGAAAACACCATCCAATGGGATTTCTGATTTCTCGCCTGATTGGTTGTTCTTGATGCGGATACCGGTAACGCCCATGTCGTCGCCCAGTACTTCATCAAGCTCGTTAAACCAGTGAATCACCACGTTGCCGTTTGCGGCTTTATCCATCAGCTTATCCGCTAGAATTTTCTCACTACGGAAACTGTCGCGACGGTGAATGACATGCACCTTGCTGGCGATGTTTGATAGATACAGGGCTTCTTCCACTGCGGTATTACCACCACCGATCACACACACTTCTTTTCCTCGGTAAAAGAAGCCATCACACGTTGCACAAGCCGATACGCCTTTACCTTTGAAGGCTTCTTCGCTTTCAAGACCAAGATATTGCGCAGACGCACCCGTACAGATGATCAACGCATCACACGTGTAGGTACCTTGGTCACCGGTTAAGGTGTAAGGCTTCTTGCTCAGATCCACATTGTTAATGTGATCAAATAGAATTTCAGTATTGAAACGCTCAGCATGGGCTTGCATGCGCTGCATCAACTCAGGACCTTGTAGGCCTTCTACATCACCAGGCCAGTTATCCACTTCTGTGGTCGTGGTTAATTGACCACCCATTTGCATGCCTGTGATAACAACTGGGTTCAAGTTCGCACGAGCAGCATATACAGCCGCCGTATAACCAGCAGGGCCAGAACCTAGAATTAACAATTTAATGTGGCGCGTAGACATATAGACTCCTTAAACAAAGCGATTTGGCAATAGCCATAACCATTCCAAATAACTTTGATGAAAATTTAACCTGAGCTTAGCAGATCAGGATCGGCACTATACCAAAAAATTATGCAAAGCTTGAGGAAATATCACTATATGGGCAGTTCCCAAAAAACCACCATTGATTCTTCCTATTATGGTCATTGAAACAAGCTACTGCCACACTAGCACGAAAGTGCTTAACAAATTCTTAACACGTGGTTTTAAGCATTTGACCTTATAAATCAATTGTTTAATTGAGCTAGATGTCAGTACTTACTGTTCCGTCAAATCCCCATGGTTGCCAGCTTGTTAATGGCCAACCAAAATCAATACAGCTAGATTTTCACACTGTATTTAGGACATCCGATGACAGAACACATCCAGAAGAGCCGCCTTGGTTTACTCCTCATCAACAAAGGTTTAATCACACAATCACAATTGGATTCGGCCCTTCAAGTTCAACTCACCACAGGCCTGCGCCTTGGTGAAGTACTCATCAATCAGGGAATTTTAAGCGAAAGACAGCTCACCAAAGCCTTAAAGAAACAAAGCCGTCATCGTCTATGGGCCGGCGTCCTCGCCGTAGTATTAGGCCCCATGTCATTTGGAGCGTTTGCCAGCCAGTCGACGCAGCAGCCCACGCAAGACAGCCAGATTTCACAAATGAGTGAGTATCAAGGCCTCAAGGCACTAGACGATCTTGAATTAGCCAGCATTGATGGCAAAGGCTTCCAAACCACACAAGAAGCACTTAATTCCCTCATCCAGCAAGCACAAGGTGAACGAGACAACGATAAGCTAGGGGCGCTCGATGAGCTTGTGAGCTTACTTAATCCTATCGCCAGCGTTTTGGATGCCGACATCAGTGTGAAGGGCGTGAAGCAAAACCATCACAAACAAACCAAGCTCAATGCCGATGGCAGCATCGAGCTGGCTTTGCCTTCTGAAATAAAAGAAATTGCGTTTCGCAATTTACGCGTGAAAGGCGACACCTCTGGTCGCAGCTTTGGCGATGTTGTCATAAGTAACGTGCGCTTTTCAGAACAATCCAGTATTCGTATTCGCGCACACTAATTGGTTTTTCTCTTTATTCGAATATTTTTTTTGGCCGTTTTACGCCATCAAAAAAATCGAAAAAAGTCGTTGCCAAGATTGAAAAATATCAGTTGAATGGAGGTGCAAGTTCATTTCGAACTCACAGGGGCGCATGTACCAAATGGCCCACGCCTAAAGCAGAACGAAGTCGCTTACGGTATACGCATAGCCTGCGCGTTCGCTAAAAGGAGTGCTGAATGCCCAACCGCCGTCGTACCAAAGCTTACGTTATCGACACCAATGTATTAATCCACGACCCCTCCGCCATATTTAATTTCGAAGAACACCAAGTGGTCATACCCATGACCGTCCTAGAAGAACTCGACAAACTCAAACTCTCAAAATCCGGCGTCTCTATTGAATGCCGACAAGCCATTCGTAACATAGATAAAATTTTAGGCGAAGCCAGTCCAGAAGAAATTAGCGACGGTGTGGCCATGCCATCGGCAGGTACTAAGCACGGTTATCTTAGTGTGTTAATGGATAAACCCGTGCAACAAAGTACGGTGCTTCCTAACGACTTAAACGACAACAAAATCATCAACAGCCTCATCTTTTTGCAACAACAACGTCCCAAAACTCAAATTGTACTCGTCACCAAAGACATTAACATGCGCTTGAAAGCCCGCGGCTGTGGCATCGCCGCTGAGGATTATCACAACGACCAATTGGTCAGTGATATCGAATCTCTAACCAAGGGCTTCCACGAATTTAAAAACAGTTTTTGGGACACCATTAATAAAGTCGAAACCGCCCACGAACCAGGGCGCACGGTGCATAAAATTGCACGCAAAGAACTCGGCAAAGACGTATTCGTCAATCAATACATTTTGGATGAACAGGGTTTTGTGGCGCGAATTTGCGATATGGACGATAAATTCGTCACCCTGTGGGATCGCTCTCGTGATCATTTAATGCAACAACAAGCTTGGGGATTAACCCCACGGGACATCTACCAAGCGGTGGCTCTGGATTTATTACTCGACCCAGACATTCACCTTGTGAACCTCACAGGCTCTGCCGGCTCCGGTAAAACCATTTTAGCCTTGGCTGCTGCCATCGATATGACTGTCTCCCAAAACCGCTACACACGTATCATTGCAACACGAAGTGTTCGTGGGTTGGATGAAGACATTGGCTTCTTACCCGGAACCGAAGCCGAAAAAATGGAGCCATGGTTAGGTGCCATTACCGATAACTTAGAAGCATTGCACATGGACGATGAAAGCACCCATGGCAGTATTGATTACATCTTGCAAAAAGTGCCGCTGCACTTTAAATCGTTAAATTACATTCGTGGCCGCAGCTTTCAAAAAAGCTTAATCATTATTGATGAAAGCCAAAACCTCACCCCTCACCAAATGAAAACCATCATCACCCGTGCAGGTGCTGGCTCAAAAGTCGTGTGTTTAGGTAACTTAGCGCAGATTGATACGCCCTATCTCAATGCCACCAGCTCAGGTTTAACCTATTTGAATGAGCGTTTTAAAGGCTTCTCATTGGGTGGGGGCATCGAGTTACAAGGGGTTCCTCGTTCAGCCTTGGCCGAATACGCAGAAAGTCACCTTTAAACCTAAGCTAACCCCGTCACAAGTGGAATATCTTCACTTGTGGCGATTTTTACCCATTTGACGAATAGCCAGACCTTACCTAAGTTTCTAGTAGGTGTTCCGACCAAGGATAATAAATATGAAGGGATTCTGGCTGTCCTTAGCCCTACTCAGTTCCTCCACTCTGGCCGCAACCGGCGACGAGACCATTTACGAATTATCGGTTTCCACCGACAGCAGCTGGACCAGCATTGAAATTCGCGATGATGCCGAATGGGTCAACGCACCACCGGGCAAAACCATCAGCGTGAACGGTCGCAGTGGCATTAAATCCTATACTCTGTCTCCTAAAAAGATGCATCTACGCACCATGGGGCGTGGCGATATCACGATGAATTTATTCGTGAAATCCAAAAACTCGGTTCTTGGCTTAGAGTTATGTAAAGGTAAAGCATCCAGTTACATCTGGGTGAAGTCCAGTCAGAGCAAACAAAAGAATGATACTAAGCAAAAAGATTACTGCGAAAAAGCCGCTTTAGTATTGCAACTACATTGATCCAAACAAATACCTAGACACAAAAAAGCCAAGACATGTATTGGCTTTTTTAATGGATAGAAATTGTTAATGACTAAGCGGTTGGCGTGATGTTCTTAACGACTCGTGCGGTGAAGTAGACGATGCCATCTTTAAGATCCGACACCTCAATTTGGTTCTGACCAAACGGGGATAGTTTCACCGAGCTAATGGCCAAACCCTGTGCACTGATAAGATTACGATCCACATCGTTGAAGTGGGGGTGCATAAAGGCAAAGCTCTGACGTTCATTATCACGTTCTAGAGTCACCACGAGCTGCGGATCGGCCAGTTCATTGCCACGATAATAATTCACGTAGCTCACCTCGAAAGAAGTATCGAACTGAAACAGTACCTGTGCGCTTTGCTGCTTGCTTAGACTCATATTTTTCAACCTAATAAATGAAACCCTATATTAAATATCTAGTCCGGTTTAACTCGGTTTGCAAAGACAAGACCTATAAAATTTAACAAATAATTAAAGCTCCAATACTTATAGCTAATTCGGCTAAATTCATGAGGTAACCTGCCTTGATATTCTTAAAATATCAGATCACTCCTTTTTATTGCCTCAATTCATTAAACACCAAGGCTTATTCACTTAATAGATAAAAACTAGACAGTTTTCGTCAATTATTGAATATCCAAAAATTATTGCGAGAAAAGTCCAAATTCCTATGACATGCGTACAAGCTCATAGTTAAAAGATAAACACCCAGCCAATCACCGCAATGGAGACGTTCATGGGGATCAAAGTTGGTATCAGCGCCTGCTTATTAGGGCAAGAAGTTCGCTACAACGGCAGTCATAAGCGCTCACGCTATTTACAGGATATCTTGTCTAAATACTTCGATTACGCCCCAATCTGCCCAGAAATTGGCATTGGCATGGGGGTTCCAAGGAAACCCATTCGTTTGATTACCACGTCAGGCAACAATGTAGAGGGCATTGAAGCGGCATTAAGCGACGATAACTCTGTTCGCTTTACAGATCAGCTAAAGGAATACGCACAAAAGCAGGCTCACCAATTATCCGATGCCAGCGGCTATATTTTCATGCAAAAAAGCCCAAGCTGCGGCTACAGCCGCGTGAAGCTTTATCACGAAAATGGTAACCCATTGGAAGTGGCACAGGGGATCTACGCTGCTGAGCTAGATCGATTACTGCCTCTCATGCCCAAAGAAGAAGCCGGGCGCTTGAGCGATGCCATGATCCGCGAAAACTTCATTACCCGCGTCATGGCCTATCATGATTGGCAATATAACGTAGCTTACAATTTATCGCCTCAGGCCTTATTGGATTTTCATGTGCGCTACAAATACCTGCTCATGGCCCACCACATCAAAACCTACCAAAGCCTTGGCCAGCTCTTGAGCAACCTAAAAGCCAAACCCTTAGGTGAAATTGCTCACGAATACATAAAAGCGTTTATGGATGCGCTTAAACACATTGCCAATCGTAAGAAAAACAGCAATGTATTACAGCACTTACAAGGCTACCTTAAAAAGCATCTTGAGAAAGATGAAAAACAAGAGATGCAGAACCTTATTCATCAATATCGCACTGGGCTGATTCCCATCGTAGTACCGTTAACCTTGTTAAACCATCATATTCACAAGCACACAGATGATGAAAACTATTTAAGAAAGCAAAAATACCTTAATCCTCATCCATATGAATTGGGCCTAAGAAACGCCATTTAACCAAATCGTCATAATAAAACCGTCGGGCAAGGGTTTGGTCCCTTGCCCTTTTTTGATACAGTCTGCGCCAAATAAAAAATAGCAGGATCGCTATATGAATCGCCCCATAATTTTATCGCTATTAACCCTCAGTACTCTCAGCCCGATTGCCTACGCCGAAGACGTCTCAACAAAAGAGGACGACGTAGCAGAACTGTCCACCATTAACGTCAGTGGCAGTGAAGTAAAAGGCCCAGAAATTACCACGGACAAATTACTCAAAGTGCCCGGTGCAGGTAATGATCCATTAAAAGCGATTGAAGCATTGCCCGGTGTGGTACTCGGTGGCTTTGGGCCATTCAGCATTCCTGCCGTACGCGGTTCCAGCCCACAAGATAATATTTATCTAACCGACTTCATGCCGGTGGGTTATGTCTTTCATAACGATGGCAACAGTACTTACAACGACAATTTAATTGAAGATTTCAGTTTAAAAGCCGGCGCTTGGGGCCCTGAATACAGCAACGCCATTGGTGCGGTACTGGCCACAAAATTACGCGACCCTTATCAAGAGCCACTTACCACCACCATTGATGCAAGCTTTCTGCGGGTGGGCGCTTTGGTAGAAGGTGCGGTGACGGATGATTCTGCATTTTATTTTTCATACCGTCGCAGCTTGTTAGAGTTTTATGTGGAAAACTTCATCGACGAAGACGAACTGACCTTCACCGAAGTCCCCAAAAACAGCGACTATCAGTTCAAATACCAGTGGCGTTTAAGTCCGGTTACTAATTTGCGTTTCATCGCAACAGGCGCCAATGACAGCGTGGGGATTGATTTTGGTCCAGAGTCCGATGACTTGGCCCGTGAACCAGGTTTAGAAGGCGGTCTCGCTGCTGATACTTACTACCACAACCAAGGCTTCTTATTTGATACCGTATTTGCCGGTGGCACTTCCACCATATTGTCCCTTAGTCGCAAAGAAGAAGACGTGAGTTTTTCGGTAGGATCATTGTTTGATTTAGACGCAGTGAACTACGAATACCGTTTAAAGAATTACTACAACACGCCCTTAGATAACGGCGACACCTTTCGTTATGGTTTTGATTTAAGCTCCACCGAGATTGAATACACCGCAACAGGTTTGAACACCTATTGTAATGATGAGCTAGGGGATGAATGCCCACCAGCGTCTTTAGGAACGCCGTTTAACAATTCCGACACCCTTACCATCAATGGCCTTTACACCTTTGTGGCTTACGACTGGCTCGCCACGCCAGACTGGGAAATCACATTAGGTCTTGGCAACAGCTATAACGATTTCAATGAAGAAAAAATGCTGCAGCCTCGCGTGTCTACTCGCTATGCCCTAGATGATGCGTGGACATTAACCGCAGCAGTGGGCCGCCATAGCCAGTTTATTCGTGAGTTCCGTTTTATTGCTGAAGAGCTGGGTAACCCTGACTTAAAACAACCAGATGCTAAACACTATGTGGTGGGATTTGAACATCAATATGATGATTCTTGGAGCACAAAACTTGAGGTGTACTACAAAGACATTGATGAGTTGATCGTTGCCAACCCGGAATTAGCCACCGACGCGAACGCTACTCCCACCTATCTCAATGGAGGCACAGGTGAAGCTTATGG
>JABXIK010000121.1 GCA_013373125.1 Gammaproteobacteria bacterium
CCTACAAGCGGTGAGTACACAGTTCTCAACCTCACACGGTTTTTTACATTGGACTAATAAGATTTTAATGAAGGGCGTTTGTGCCAGCTGATCATTGCTTAAAGGCAGACATAAAAAATCCCGCTTAATGCGGGATTTTTTCATTAGCAAGTATTTATTTTACTGCAACGGTAATTGCACTGTTAACGTACCCGTAACGCTATCTACACCATCCGATGCACTGAATGAAATACTTTCAGAAAAATTCGAGTCTACACTAACATCAAATTCTACAGAGTGACCTGCATCATCCGTATCAAAATTGTAATAATACGTATCTATGGATTTATAGGCAAAATCACCCCGCGTATCATTAAAAGACGTATACCCCGCATTTATTCGTGAATAAGACTCATCAAAATTCTTATAATCGATGTAACCATTAAGCTGTTGATAACACGAAACCCCATCAACGGTTTCTTCGCCAGAATCATTGATTATTACACTCCCAAAATTAGCAGTCGCATCACTTATCTTGATTACTGCCAAGCTTGTGGTTCTTGTAGACTCATACTCTTCGAAGCTTTGCTCTACAAGATCTTGTCCACTCATTAATTGATTGTCAGTGATAGTTCCAGAAAAACTACCTATAGTAATTTGATTATCTGTAATTGATACTTGCTCAAAACCACCAAGCTCACAGTCAGCCTTTCTATACCCACCTTCATTTTCAGTAATAATAAAATATTCTTTCACGGCAAAATGGTTCTTAACTAAACCACCTTGAAAGCCCGTGGACTCCTGTAACCCGCTGCCCACTGCTACCCAAGTGCCCGTTGGGGTAGCGGAGCTGACTACTCTATCTTGATAGTCTGCTAGGCTGTACTCTTTCAACTCATGACTAGAAGAGTCAGACCCACTGCCACAGCCTATTAACACAGCACTGCACAGGCTTAATGCCACTAATCGCTTACTCATATCCCTACTCCTTGTAGTTGATTAATCAAGAGAGGCTGGATTATCCCTATGTTCAACTGTGAATCAATTGCCCATTCATACTAATTGGCTATAACGAGATAGCCCTCCCACTTCAGCATCCCCCCCATCCATGCTCAGCCGCTACTATCCAGCGTCAAAAACCGCTATAATCAGCGCCATTTTTCAGTTCAAAATCGGTGAATACACAGCCATGGCCATGGATAAAACCTACCAGCCCCACGCAATCGAGCAATCTTGGTACAAAACCTGGGAAGAAAAGGGCTATTTTGCCCCACAAGGTGGTGATGACAGCTACTGCATCATGATCCCACCACCAAACGTCACCGGTTCGTTGCACATGGGCCATGGCTTCAATAATGCGGTTATGGACTGCATGATTCGCTACAACCGCATGCAGGGCAAAAACACCCTATGGCAACCAGGCACAGACCACGCCGGTATCGCCACACAAATGGTGGTGGAACGCCAATTAGCCGCCCAAGGTATTGACCGTAAAGATTTAGGCCGCGAAAAATTCCTTGAGAAAGTATGGGAATGGAAAGCCGAGTCCGGCGGTAACATCACCAACCAAATTCGCCGTTTAGGCTCGTCTGTGGACTGGAGCCGTGAGCGCTTCACCATGGATGAAGGCCTAAGCAAAGCCGTAGAAGAAGTGTTTGTTCGCCTTTATAAAGAAGACTTAATTTATCGCGGCAAGCGCTTAGTTAACTGGGACCCGAAACTGCACACGGCCATCTCAGACCTTGAAGTGGAAAACAAAGATAAAAAGGGCCACATGTGGCACTTCCGTTATCCTCTGGCAGATGGCGTTACCACCCAAGATGGTCGCAACTACATTGTTGTGGCCACGACTCGCCCTGAAACCATGCTAGGTGATACCGGCGTGGCGGTGAATCCTGAAGATCCTCGCTACAAAGATTTAATCGGTAAATTTATTGAGCTGCCATTAGTAGGTCGTCGCATCCCTATCGTAGGCGACGAGCACGCCGATATGGAAAAAGGCACAGGCTGTGTGAAAATCACCCCGGCCCACGACTTCAACGACTACGAAGTGGGTAAGCGCAACAAACTGCCAATGATCAACATCTTAACCTTTAATGGTGAGATCCGCGCAGCAGCCGAAGTCTTCAACACCAACGGCGAAGCCAGTAATGATTACAGCACCGAGTTACCACAAGAGTATGCCGGTATGGATCGCTTCGATGCGCGTAAAGCCATCGTTGCCAAGTTCGATGAGCTGGGCTTGTTAGATGAAGTGAAAGATCACGACCTAACCGTGCCTTACGGTGATCGTGGTGGCGTGGTGATCGAGCCAATGCTGACCGACCAGTGGTACGTGCGCATTGAAGAACTAGCCAAGCCTGCCATCGAAGCGGTTGAAAACGGCAGCATCGAATTTGTGCCTAAGAGCTACGAGAACATGTACTACTCTTGGATGCGCGACATTCAAGATTGGTGTATCTCGCGTCAGCTTTGGTGGGGTCACCGTATCCCTGCTTGGTACGATGACAACGGCAACGTATTTGTGGGTCGCAGCGAAGCAGAAGTTCGCCAAGACAACAACCTAGGTGACGACATCAATCTTCGCCAAGACAACGACGTATTAGATACGTGGTTCAGCTCTGCTTTATGGACCTTCTCTACCCTTGGCTGGCCTGAAAATACAGAAGAGCTAAAAACCTTCCACCCAACCGACGTATTGGTGACGGGTTTTGACATCATCTTCTTCTGGGTTGCTCGTATGATCATGATGACCTTGAAGTTCACGGGTGAAGTACCGTTCAAGAAAGTCTATGTACACGGTCTTGTGCGCGACCAAGAAGGCCAGAAGATGTCCAAATCCAAAGGTAACGTATTGGATCCATTAGACATCATCGATGGTATCGATTTGGAATCCCTGGTGGCCAAACGCACCAGCGGTATGATGCAACCACAAATGGCGGCAAAAATTGAAAAACAAACACGCAAGCATTTCCCTGATGGTATTGCCGCTCACGGCACCGATGCCCTGCGTTTCACGTTTTTATCGTTAGCGTCTACCGGTCGTGACGTGAAATTCGACATGAGCCGTTTAGAAGGTTATCGCAACTTCTGTAACAAATTATGGAACGCCACGCGTTTTGTTATGGAAAGTATTGGTCACACTGACGAAGCGCCATTAAGTGCCGATGCCATTGCAGATTTAAACAACGGCGACGTGGATTTATCGTTAGCGGATCGTTGGATTATTTCTCGCTTACAGCAAGCAGAGAAAGAAGTCATTCATGCGCTCGATGATTTCCGTTTCGATCACGCCGCGCAAGCACTTTACGACTTTGTATGGAATGAATACTGCGCTTGGTACTTAGAATTATCTAAGCCCGTACTGTGGAGCGATGAATCAACAGATGCCCAAAAACGCGCTGCACGTCGCACACTGGTAAAAGTATTAGAAGCCACATTGCGTTTAGCCCACCCAATGATGCCGTACATCACAGAAGAGATCTGGCAAACATTGGCACCAATTGCAGATACCACTCAGCTGTCGCAAAACGGTGAAACCATCATGCTGGCTCAATACCCGCAATACGATGAAAGCAAAGTGGATGCACAAGCGGAAACTGACATCGAATGGTTAAAAGGTGTGATCACAGGTATTCGCAATATTCGTGCAGACTTGGGTATTGGTCCTGGCAAACCGGTTAAGTGTTTATTCAAAAACGGCAGTGATGACGATCAACGTCGCTTACAAGCTAACACTAACTTCCTAAAAGCCATGGCAAAACTGGAAGACATCACATGGTTAAATGCTGGTGACAAAGCGCCACTAGCGTCAACGGCATTGGTTGGCAAAATGGAAGTCTTAATTCCAATGGCCGGCAACATTGACGCCGCTGCTGAAATTTCTCGACTTGAAAAAGCACTAGAGAAAAACCAAAAAGAACTGGATCGCGTAGCAGGCAAGCTAAACAATCCTAAGTTCACCGACAAAGCGCCTGCGGATGTCATCGAAAAAGAAAAAGCCAAACTGGCTGAGTTCGAAGATGCTGCTGCGAAATTGTCTGAGCAGTTAGAAGCCATAAAAGCTCTGTAACTTTTTCGCTGAGTTTTTTAAATCAGCTTTTAACTCAATTAGCCGCTTATTGTTGAAATAAGCGGCTTTTTATTACCTGTCATATTCTCTTTGCAACTTAAACATCTCACATTAGAAAAAAGTGGGATTTTTATCTTTTATTTTTACTTCTTACTTTCAATCGATAAGACAAGTTAATACGCTAAGATTTTAAACGCCAAGGATTGGCCATGCTTAAACAACTTCTACTTATTCTCGTTATTTTCCACACAAGCAACGTATTCAGTGAATTGTATCGCTGCGAAAATGAATCAGGCCAAATTCGATTTACTGACCAACCCTGCCCCAATCAAGGTCGAGCCTTCACACCTCAATCTGTGATGACGCCATACAAAACCATTAGCCCAATTAAAAGCAAGCAAACAAAACCCGTATCAAAGAAAAAGGAAAAGGAAGATTCGTGTCCATTTTTTTCCAGCACAGAGCTGCGTAATCTACGCATAAGAGATGAGTTTAAAAAAGGCCTCACCCCAAAACACATTGAAAGCAGACTCGGTAAACCTGATGACATGACCAGCTCTAACAATAAAGAAACTTGGAGTTACTCCAGTGAGCATGTAAATCGCATTTTTCGCTTCAAGAAAGGCTGCTTAACGGGTTGGAAAGAAAAATGGAAAGGCAAAGAAAGCCAAATATCCAAATTTCGAAGTGAGCGTTAAATTAGGTCAGACGAACAATTCCAGATTTCCCCATAAAATCGGCTACCAACCAGATTTGATCAAACTGATAACCATCGGGAATTTGTATTTCACTCATGGCGTTTAATACTTGCTCTCGATCCCACGCAGGATGCGCATTCCGAATCACCAACCATACGCGACTGGAGTCATAGGTTTTACCGGCTTTATTTTTCAATATGGCATTTAACGCGCTGATTAATCGTTCGTGGGTATCACTAAAGGCTTCTTGCAATTCCAGTTGATGCTTAACGTTGGCATTAATGCCTTGTTTCAAAATATCCATGGCTTCTTGAGATGAGCCATAAAGATGAGCAATTTCCAAATCCAGTCGCTCGCCATCTAACATGCACGATACGTCTGGACGTTGCGGGCGGTTGTGCCAAATGTGGCGAATGATGTGTCCAGTGAGTTGCTCATACTGACGCATGAACAACTTTGCCGCGTCGTGCTCTAGCTTGAGCTTGGCTTCTTCGCTGGATCTGCTTTCTTCCATGACCACCTTTTTAAATTATATGAACTTATCCGCGAATACGTCGCACACGGAATGAGCGGCCTTTTAACTTGCCTTCGCTGATCTTTTTCAATGCAGGTTTGGCTGCATCTCGTTCCACCGCCACGTAGGCGCAATTATCAAACATATCGATCTTGCCAATTTGTTTGAAGGCAATGCCGTTATCCCCAGTAAGTGCGCCCACAATATCCCCTGGGCGTACTTTTTGTTTTTTACCACCGTCTATTTGCAGTGTGACCATGTTGGCTTTATATGGGGTTTTATCCAACAAACTAAACGGCGGTAAAATGTCGTTCTCTATTTGCATATCCAAATACTCTGCCAACACGGCCATTTTGTAACTTTCATTGTCCACATGCAGAGTAAAGGCTTGGCCTTTGTTTTCTCCTCGACCCGTTCGACCCACACGGTGTACGTGTACTTCCGGGTCACGTGCAATTTGATAATTAATCACACAATCCAGCGCATCCACATCTAATCCGCGAGCTGCCACGTCTGTGGCCACCAGAATGGATGCACTTTTATTCGCAAAACGTACTAGGGTTTGATCCCTTTGTTTTTGTTCTAAGTCACCATGTAACGCCACTGCCGCAAAACCTGCTTGGACTAACTCGTCACATACTTCTTGAGTTTCACGTTTAGTGCTGCAAAACACCACCGTGCTTTCCGGTTTGTGTTTTAGTAGCAATAATTTGACTGCTACTAAACGTTGTTTATTGTCTTGCACTTTATAAAAGTGCTGCTTGATATTGGAATGATCGTGCCCACCTTCCACTTTCACCATTTCTGGCTGCTGCATCACACGCTGGGCAATGGCTTGTATTTGTTCTGGATAGGTAGCACTGAACAATAAGGTTTGCCTATCTTTTGGTGTGTGTTCGATAATGGCATCCAGAGCATCTTGGAAGCCCATTTCCAACATACGATCCGCTTCATCCAATACCAAAGTGGTTAAGCGATCTAATTGCAAAGTGCCTTTACGTACATGCTCTTCGATTCGACCTGGCGTACCCACAATAATATGAGCGCCGTGCTCCAATGATCCAATTTGAGGTCCAAATGGCATGCCACCACATAAGGTTAAAACTTTAATGTTATGTATGGCACGAGCCAGCTTACGAATTTCCTTGGCTACCTGATCCGCTAATTCACGGGTTGGGCAAAGTACTAAGCTTTGAACATAAAAGCGTTTCACATCTAACTGGTTTAAAAGCCCCAACGAAAACGCAGCGGTTTTACCCGAGCCGGTTTTACCTTGTGCAATGACATCTTTGCCGGCGAGGACCAAAGGTAAGCTTTGTTGCTGTATAGGCGTCATGTTGGCATAACCCATATCCTCCAAGTTTTGTAACAAACTAGGATTTAGAGATAACTGAGAGAAATTCGCTTGGCTCACATGACACCTATCAATAACGTTATAGCCGGCAATTTTAGCAGAAAGTCACTTTAAACTGTGGATTGTTTTGTAGTGATTGTGTCTACCCACCCTAATTTTCATTGGGCCTGACTGTTTGAATTGACCATAATTTTGTTAGATTCGATCATTCCGCCATTTAACTGATTATGGTCTGCTAAGACCTCCCAATCATAAGGTGGCCACATGAACATTCCCGCATTACATATTCAAGGCCATGGAGAGCCTGTTCACTTTTATCACGCCAATGGTTTTCCGGCAGAAGTATACACACCGTTACTCGAACAACTTGCCAGCCAGTTTGATGTGTTTGCCATGCATGGTCGAGCCACTTGGGAGAATATTGGAGAACCATCACATGACAATTGGCAAATTTATGCCGATGATTTAATTGCCTATTTAGAACAAAGCCAAACTCAACCTATCATCGCCATTGGCCACAGTATGGGTGCCAGTAGTACCGTACTTGCCGCCATTAAACGTCCAGATTTATTTAAAGCGTTGGTGCTTATTGAACCAGCCATGGTGAATTGGCCCATTCGCTTGCTGCTCAATTTAACACCTCATAAGGTAATTCGTGGCAGCAAGTTAGTGAGCGGAACCGCCAACAAACCAGACACTTGGTCAGATCGTGATACTTATGAAGCTTATTTGAAAAAATTCCGTGGCTATCGCTTATTCAATGATGCGGCTTTTGAAGCCTTTAAACACCATGGCGTAAAAGATACTGATATTGGTGAAGTGACACTGCGTTTCCCTAAACACTGGGAGGCTTATAACTACACCAACCCACCTTATTTAATGAAGTACTTAAAAAAATTAAATCATAAAAAATGGAGCATCCCCACACTCGCTATCCGTGGCGAACCCAATGGATTCTTTAGTGATAAACTTTGGCAAACATGGCAAAATCATCAACCTGATGCGCTGTATGTTCAAGACAAAAAGTACGGACACCTTATGCCTTTAGAAGGCCCAGAAGAAACAGCAAAACTGATCGTCAATGGTTTAAAACATTTACACGTTATTTAACATTAAATTTAAGGTGTCACTGCCACGCTCCCTTGGTCGTGACACACTTGGTCAGACAAAATAAAACGTTCAAAGCTCATGGCGCCTTGTTGCATGCGTGAATTCACACACCGCCAATAAGCCACCTTATTTCGTTTTACATCTTGCTCACATAAAGCCTGAAGATCTTTTAATTCTTCATCCAGATAGGGTTCTTGTTGACGAATATCTGCAAATAAATTCACGCATTCGAGATCATTGGCAGAAGAAGGGATAGCGAAACTCGCTAGCAGGGCAATCAATAAAGCATAAGGAAATCCAAGCATGTCGTTCTCCTTTTGTTTTTATTTTTGGTGCTGGGCACAACTTAGTTATAGTCCACTATTCAAAGAAAATCCAGACAAAAAAAACAGCCCGCAGGCTGTTTTTAATTTGTCACAAAAACGACTTATTTATAACTTCTCTACCATGTCTTGCACTTTATCCTTCATGACTTCTTTTTTATCCTCTAAATATTCTTTTCCTTGATCAATCAATCCTTGATCATCCGCACTATCATGAGCCTCTTCAAACACGTCCGGATCACTCAACGGGTTCTCATATAAAGCATCTCCCTTTCCGATATTGATGCCAAACCATAATCCCACCGTGAAACTCAATAGAATGCTTATCAAAAGTAGTTTCATACTTTAATTCCTATAGAACAACCGGCAAGCGGTCTTTTAAGTAAATTTCATCATCGGTAATATGACTAGCGTAAGCCAAAATTTCAACCCCAGCCTTATGGGCTTCACGCAGCAACTCACCATACACGTTATCGATATGATCGGCAGGGCGAACCTGTTTAATCCCTGTATGATTCACACAAAAGAAAATCACCCCACGATGACCCAACTCCACCATACGCATTAGTTCACGCAAATGCTTACTGGCACGATCACTGACGCTATCTGGGAAATATCCAATGCCCTCTTCTACGCTGCCGTTTTCATTTGGCTCTCCGTTAAGGGTGTTTTCTAACAATGTGGTATTTTTTACTTCCACATAAATGGCTTTTTCACCGCCACTTAGCAAAATATCAATACGGCTTTTTTCATCCCCGTAACGCACTTCGGTTTTCAATACTTCGTAATCTTGTAATTCTTTAACTGTGCCATTTTCAATGGCTTCAGCCACTAGGTAATTGGGGCGAGACGTATTAATACACGCCACATGTCCCGATGGGGTTTGAGTTAATTCTAACGAGTGCGGGTATTTGCGCTTATCATTTTGGCTATCCCAATACCAAGCATCACCGCCTTCCACATAACAGTTTTTCATGGAACCAGTATTGGCACTGTGTACCGTTAAAACCTCTCCGTCATCTAGGGTTAGATCCACCATGAAACGCTTATAACGCTTTATCCATTTGCCTTTATGTAAGGGAAATTCAAATTTCATAATTTTTATTTATTTCGAGTTATTTAAAAATTCAGCTAATCGCGACACCGCTTCTTGCAAGACAGGCACATCACACGTGTAAGCAAACCGTACAAAGTGATGCCCTTGCTCATGAGCAAAATCAATCCCTGGTGTAATAGCCAAGCCTTTTTCATTCAGCAAGTCTAAACAAAACTGCATGCTGTTTTGATTATGGGGATGATTCAAACCACTGATATCCGCATAGATATATAACGCCCCTTGAGGCTGCGCTGGAATCACAAAGCCCAGTTTTTGCAATTGTGGTAAGAGATAATCCAAACGTTTGGCAAATTCCCCTTTGCGGCGTTCTAACTCTGCTATTACGTCTGGTTTAAATACTTCCAGTGCGGCATATTGCGCCGGGGTGTTTGGAGCAAGAAATAAATTCTGCGCCAACTTGTCCAAGCTCGGTACTGCCCACTTGGGGGCCACTACCCAACCTAAGCGCCAACCTGTCATGGCAAAATATTTTGAGAAGCTATTAATCACAAACACATTATCGCCATAGTTCACCGCCGAGTGTGGTTTAGCATCGTTATAAGTAAGCCCGTGATAAATTTCATCCACCAGCAATAAGCCATCACGCTCACTAATGGCATCGTGTAACGCCGTTAATTCTGCTTTGCTCATGATAGAGCCTGTGGGATTAGATGGACTCGCCACCAAGGCTCCTATGGTGTCATCTTGCCAATAGTGCGCCACCTGCTGTGGTGTTAAATGGAAATCATCTTGCGCTTGCGTGGGCACCAATATGCCATCTGCATTAATATTCGCCAAAAAGTGGCGATTACATGGGTAGCCTGGGTCAGTTAAAAGCAAGGTTTCACCCGGATCCATCAACAATGACGCCACTAACTGCAAGGCACCTGAAGCGCCTGGCGTGATCACAATGCGCTCAGGTTCCACGATTTCCCCATAACGCTCGCCATAAAATTGCGCTATTTTTTGCTTAAGTTCAGGTAGTCCTGTAGCCCCCGTATAATGGGTTAAACCTTGCTCTAAGGCACGAATCCCACCGTCTATAACCGCCTGTGGGCTATCAAAATCTGGCTCGCCCACCTCCAAATGAATAATGTCTCGACCTTGCTGTTGTAAGGTTTTTGCCTTAGCCAACAGGTCCATAACGTGAAATGGCTCAATTTGTTTAAGCCGTTTGGCTAATTTCATGGTATTTTCCGTTAGGTTTTTGCGATATTTTCCTGATTTCTCAGCAAAGATCTGCATTTTTCAATAATAAAGTGGCACAGTGTATCGTTATCTGATAGCTTTTCGCCGCCAAAAAGATATGGTTCATACTTGAAATGAACCTAAAATGGAAACAAGATTGGCCTTTGGCCTGACAAGGTGAGGCAGTAACTTATGCCAGTAACAGAAGAAAAATCGTTTGCGTTGTCTAACTTCGAACCTTACAAAGAGAAGAAGGGCGAAGAGTACATGGGCCCAGACATGAAGGCTCACTTCAAAATGATTCTTAACAACTGGAAACAGGAGTTAATGGAAGAAGCCGACCGCACCAAAATGCACATGCAAACGGATGCGGAAAACTACGCGGACCCTAATGACCGTGCGAGTCAGGAAGAGGAATTCAGTCTTGAATTACGTACTCGTGACCGCGAGCGTAAACTCATCAAGAAGATTGAGAAAACCTTAGAATTAATTGAGAACGACGATTACGGCTACTGCGAAGCCTGTGGCATTGAAATCGGTGTTCGTCGTTTAGAAGCCCGCCCAACTGCCGACCTTTGCATCGACTGCAAAACCTTGGCAGAAATCAAAGAACGCCAAATCGGCGGTTAATCTTGAACAATAAGCACCTATATCCATAGGTGCTTATGTTTTTATTATGATCCACCCATCATCAAATTCCACGCCCTACATTGGTCGCTTTGCTCCTACCCCCACAGGCCCGTTGCATTTTGGCTCGTTAATCGCCGCCCTTGCCAGCTATCTGGATGCCAAAGCCCACGATGGAAAATGGCTCTTACGCATAGAAGACCTAGATCCTCCGCGGGAAGACCCAGCTGCCAGTGAGCGTATGCCTCATCAACTGTTAGATCATGGCTTGCAATGGGATGGCGACATTCAATATCAAAGCCAACACAGTGCAAATTACGAAGCCGCATTGAAACAACTCGCCGCAAATAAGCGCACATTTGCCTGCGGTTGCTCTCGCAAACAGCTGAGCGTTCATAATGGATTACACCAAGGGGATTGCCATTTTAATCAGCAAGGACCCGCGGCGATTCGCTTAGCGGTACCCGATGAAAGCATTGGCGTGCAAGATCGTATCTATGGTCACTATGAGCAGAACCTTCTAAACGACGTGGGAGATCAGGTGTTGAAACGCAAAGATGGATTTTACGCCTATCAACTGGCCGTCGTGGTGGACGATTACCTATCAGGCATTAATCATGTTGTGCGCGGAGTGGACTTATTGGATAACACCCCGAGACAAATCTTCCTAATGCAGTGCCTTGGCTACCCCGTGCCCAGTTATTTGCATATTCCTTTAGCTATCAATGAACATGGGCAAAAATTAAGCAAGCAAAACCAAGCCACCGCCATTGAGAGCCAAGATGCCAAAGCGAATATCCTTAAGGCTCTGAGCTTTTTGCAGCAAGACATCAGCTCTACCATGTCCAATAGTAGTCTTAGGGACATCCTTCAAATGGCTTGCCAGAACTGGCAACCCAGTCGTATTCAGCCTAACCAAGCTGGCTTACTTTAACCAGAAAAGGCCAATTACACCTTAAAGCTTGCCTGAATCTGTTACCCCCAGTAACATCACTGGCCTATTTTTCATACTCGGCCAGCCATGTACATACATCGCTTGATCTTAATTTTTGTATTTGCGGCGTTCTTATTTTCGCCCATTGTCATTGATTGGTGGCTCGAACCAACTGGCGCTTGGTATCGCCCATTCGCCCTGTGGCTTATTCTCATCGGCTTTTCTGTTTGGCTGCAGTATTGGCAGGAGAAAGAGAAGCTATGACCTTTAGCGTTGGTGCCTTAATCGGCATGATCTTGGCGTATTTGTTTACGCTTTTCTTCACAGCCTACATGGTGGAAAAACAATGGATTCCCATGAAATGGGTGCGCCACCCCGCCATCTACGTTTTATCACTTGGGGTTTATGCCAGTGCTTGGGCGTTCTATGGCAGCGTGGGATTGGCGCAAGATTATGGCTACGGTTACCTCACCTATTATCTGGGCATCAGCGGTGCTTTCGTCTTAGCCCCTGTTTTGTTAAAGCCCATTTTACGCATCACCAAAGACTACCAGCTCACCTCCCTTGCTGACCTATTTGCTTTCCGCTTTCGCTCTCGCGCCGCCGGCACCATTAGTACGCTTGTGATGCTTGCGGCCGTACTGCCACTGATCACCCTACAAATCACCGCGGTCACCGACAGTTTCAGCATCCTAAATAATGAGTTTGGCCGTATCGACATCGCCCTAGGTTACTGCGCGGTCATGACGGCCTTTGCCATCTTATTTGGTGCCCGCCACGTCAGCCCAAGAGAGAAACATGAAAGCTTGGTATTTGCCATTGCCATCGAGTCCCTCATCAAACTGGTGGCCATATCCATTTTAGGCTTCGCCGCCATGTATTTTGTATTCGACGGCCCGAATGCCATGGACGCTTGGTTGCAAAGTAATCACCACAAGCTGGCCAGCATGCAACACTCCATTCAAGAAGGACCATGGCGAACGCTGTTATTGGTTTTCTTTGCAGCAGCATTAGTCATGCCACACATGTTCCACATGGCCTTCACCGAAAACTCGTCCACTCGCGCGTTAAGTTTTGCCAGCTGGGGATTACCGCTTTTCTTATTGGTCATGGCATTTATGGTGCCGCCTATTCTATGGGCCGGCATTTATTTAAATGTGGACACCCCGTCGGAATACTTTGCCGTGGGTCTGGGCTTAAAGATGCAATCACCTTGGTTATCCGCCGTGGCCTTTACCGGTGGTTTAGCCGCCGCATCTGGCATCATGATTGTCACTACCATCGCCATGGCTGCCATGACATTGAACCATTTGGTTCTACCTGCGTTTCAGCCTAACCCGAAGAAAGACATGTACGCTTGGCTTTTATGGGTGCGACGCTGGTTAATCGTGGCTTTGTTTGCCGCCAGCTATGGTTTCTACCGCTTTTTCGCACAAGGAAAAGATTTAGCTGAACTGGGCATTATTGCCTTCGTGGCCACCTTACAATTCTTACCTGGTGTGCTTGCCGTTTTATACTGGCCCGCCGCAAATCGCCAAGGTTTTATCAGTGGTTTGTTAGCCGGTATGTTCGTTTGGTTGTGGGCCATGTTACTGCCTCTACTGAACTACCCAACCCTAGATTGGCTACAACCATTTTTACCGCCAACGTCTCACGAAAATTGGTATCTAGCAGCCACCTCGTCTGTTCTGCTTAACGCCGTTGTGTTTGCTTGCGTCTCACTCATGAGTCCAACGCGCCCCATTGAAGCCAGTGCTGCCGAAGCCTGCTCCATCGATACATTAAGTGCGCCACAACGAAAAGAATTAGTGAACAACAGTGCCGCCGAATTCATCGCCAGCTTAAGTGAACCGCTAGGCAAACAAGCCGCCGAACGCGAAGTGAAGCAAGCTCTGGAAGATTTAAACCTCAACGCCAACGAAAACCGTCCCTATCAATTACGTCGTTTGCGCAGCAAAATCGAAGTAAATCTTTCCGGTTTAATGGGGCCATCTGTGGCGCACAGCTTGGTGAATCAGTGGCTACCGTATAAACACTCCAGTGAGTTGCAAGCCAGCCACGATATTCACTTCATTGAAAAAGGTTTAGAGGCCTATCACTCTCGTCTGACAGGTTTAGCCGCTGAGCTTGATAACTTGAGACGCTTCCACCGTCAAACCTTAGAGCATCTTCCTATGGGGGCATGCAGCTTAGGCGGTGATGGTGAAATCCTCATGTGGAACAGTGCTCTGGTCGAGCAAACCAATATTTCTGCCGATGAAGTGGTGGGCAGCAAACTCACCAATTTAAAAGAGCCTTTGCGCAGCTTACTATTGGATTTCATCAACGACTCTAACAGTCACTTGCATAAAAAAACCATCGAGGTGAACGGGCGCCCGCGCTGGATCAACTTGCATAAAGGTTTATTAGAAAATCCAGAAAATCACGAATACGGTGGCATGGTGATTTTGCTCGAAGACCAAACCGACACCCAGCTTTTAGAAGAAGAACTCATTCACAGTGAACGCTTAGCTTCTGTAGGTCGACTTGCAGCCGGTGTGGCCCATGAAATTGGTAATCCCATAACGGGCATCGCGTGTTTAGCACAAGACATTAAATACGAAACCGACAACCCACACCTGTTAGAAATTGGCGAGCAAATTTTAGAGCAAACCCAAAGGGTTACCCGCATCGTGCAATCCTTGGTGAACTTCTCCCACACGGGGAATCACTTACAACATCAAGAGCAAGGGCCGGTGGACATGCGCGCATGCAGCCAAGACGCCATCGATTTGTTGTTACTCAGCGATAAAGCCCATGACATTCGCTTTGAAAATAACTGCCAAGAAGACTGCGTCGTACTAGGCGATGAACAACGCTTACAACAAGTGTTTGTAAACCTATTAAGCAACGCCCGCGATGCCAGTCCCGTCAATAGCGTGATCCGTATTGAAAGCCAAATCGAGCGCCATTCTGTCACCATCAAAGTGATCGATCAGGGTACGGGTATTGAGCCAGAACAAATGGAGCAAATTTTCGAGCCGTTCTTTACCACCAAAGAAGTGGGTAAAGGCACAGGTTTAGGTCTCGCATTGGTGTACAGCATCATCGAAGAACATTACGGCCACATCAACATACAAAGCCCAGCCGATGAAATTCAAGGCAACGGCACTTGTGTGGTCATCAGCTTACCTCGATTCCAAGAAGAATCGGACGCATAGAAAAGGAAATACAATGGCCCATATTCTCATCGTAGAAGACGAAAAAGTCATTCGCAGTGCCTTACGCCGATTACTGGAACGTAACGAATACCAAGTGGATGAAGCGCCCACATTAACCGATGCTAAAGAATTCGATCTGGATCAATTCGATTTAATCATTTCCGATTTGCGCTTACCTGGCGGTCACGGCACAGAGCTCATTGAATTAGCACAAAACACGCCTGTGTTAATCATGACCAGTTATGCCAGCTTAAAAAGTGCTGTGGATGCCATGAAACTCGGGGCGGTGGATTACATCGCCAAACCGTTTGATCACGATGAAATGATCATTGCCGTGCAGCGTATTTTGAAAGAGCGCAATCTTGAGCGTCAAAACCAAGCACTCAAACAAGAAATTCAAAAGGTGCACCCCACCAATGGCATCATTGGTAGCTGCGCACCTATGCAGGATTTATTTAAAAAAATTGGCAAGGTGAGCCCCACCGACGCCACGGTGTTAATTTTAGGTGAATCTGGTACGGGTAAAGAATTAGTGGCTCGCGCCATTCATGATCAAAGCCGGCGTAGCGATGCACCATTAATCAGTGTGAACTGTGCCGCCATTCCGGAAACCTTAATCGAGTCTGAATTATTTGGTCACGAAAAAGGCGCGTTCACGGGTGCCACTTCTGTGCGCCAAGGTTTAGTGGAAGCCGCAGACGGCGGAACATTATTCCTCGATGAAATCGGTGAACTGCCATTAGAAGCTCAAGCACGTCTGCTACGTGTTCTGCAAGAAAGTGAAATTCGCCGCGTGGGTAGCGTGCAAAGTAAGAAAGTGAATGTGCGCTTAGTTGCCGCCACTCACCGAAACTTGAAAGACCTTGCTCGCAAAGGAGAGTTCCGTGAAGACTTGTACTACCGCCTAAACGTGGTGGAACTGAAACTCCCACCTTTAAGAGAGCGTGGCGATGACGTACTGGAGTTAGCGCAAAAGCTATTGCAACGCGCCTGCGAGAAGTTAAATCGCCCGTTATTAGCATTCTCCAATCAATGCGAGCGCGATATTCGTCACTATCCATGGCCAGGTAACGTGCGTGAATTAGAAAACGCCGTTGAGCGTGCCGTCATTCTTAGCGATGGCGAACCCATCACCGCAGAGGCTATGGCCATCGATGTGCAAAATGACGACAAGGTACCTGCTTCCATGATGGCGTCATTACAAAGAGATGATCCACTCGATGAACACACTGAAGTGAATCCGTCGGAACTCTCTCTGGATGACTACTTCCAGCACTTCGTATTAGAAAACGAAGACAAGATGACCGAAACTGAGCTGGCGCAGAAACTCGGCATCAGCCGCAAGAGCCTTTGGGAGCGCCGCCAGCGCCTAGGCATCCCGCGCAAGAAAGCCAAATAACCCTCTCTTTGGGGTCGTAACGGCCCCACTGTTACCCAACCGTCAAAATGTTACCTGTCGCCCCACGACTAAGTTCAATAGCGTCAATTTTAGTAACAAAATGCCTACCCAGTTTTACACAATTCAATACAAACAAAACATAACCCATTGTTTTATAAGTATTTTTTATTTTTGGCACGCCCTATGCTCTAGACAGACTAGGTCACAGTGCAGCATGAATAAAAATAAAAAAGTCTCACTGTTTGATGCCTAGACGGGCTCAATAACAATAACAAATGCCGTCTAGCCATTGTGCCACTAATAAAAATAATAATAGGCATCTGAAGCTGATTGCTTTGGGTTTGAAAGGGAAACCTCAATGAGCCCAAAGCAATTAGCTTGATTTCTTCATTTAGTGAATCAATCTCTGCTTTTTTACCATCACTGATCCATCCACCCAATCCATTAGCGCCAACACTGTCGAATATTTGACCAAAAAATCTACCAACTCAGAATCTCTCTATTAGTAACTTGTTTCGTATAGGGTTTATCAACAGGATCTTTGCCGCCTGATCCCATGTTGAAAAAAAGATTCCCCTTATTTTTAGTCAGTGTGCGTCAAGTTGTTACCCGCGTTACCCAAGTGCCCAAATTGGGCCAACAGAAGGTGACAAGAAGTAACAAACCTCTGACACACTACCCCATACTAGGTAGATAAAATACATAAGCCATTGATTTTAAAGGATTTTTAAAAGTTGGCACGGCAAGTGCTTTATTAGAGTCACTTAGCGACATCGACACAAATAAAAATAACAAAGTTGATGCGCACGTAACCTTGAATAGACACAAATAAAAATAAAAAAGTCATTTCAGGGTTACGGGCCAAAATAATTAAAATAACAGGCCAAAGAGAATTCGTGTTTTGAGTGTGTAGTGACCCATTATTAAAATAACAACAAGGGCGCACCAGATACTCAAAACACAATTCGAAACTTAATAATAAAAATAATAAAACACTCGAATCGAATCCCGGGCAGCACTAATAACAATAAAAAAGCTGCCCTCGACATTTTTCTCCTGGTATCACCCTATTTACTAAACTCCCCCACACAGCCTAATTCCCCTACTTTGGTTGCGTTTGTGATTAACTTCTGTACACTCCCAACTCCTTTGAACATCAGCTAATGGCTTAATATCATTAACATTTATTATCAAACAGCCATCAATCTTTGCTTTCGATCTAACCATGCTTAAACGTTTTATTTCTAAACTTAAAAAAACGCCGTCCGATGCTCATGCATCCGTGCAAATCATTGCGCGCAAAGAGCATGGCATTAGCCGAGATCACATCAGCGAAAATGCCCTGAAGGTTCTGTACCGCCTTAAGAAAGCAGGATACGAAGCGTATCTTGTGGGTGGCGGCGTGCGCGACCTGTTATTAGGCATGCACCCTAAAGATTTCGACGTGGCCACCAATGCCAGTCCTGAACAAGTGAATAAGCTGTTCCGCAATTCTCGCTTAATCGGTCGCCGTTTCCGCTTAGTACACGTGGTGTATGGACGCGACATCATCGAAGTAGCCACATTGCGCGGCCACCATGACAACGCCGAAGGCAAGCAGCAATCCAAGAAGAGCGAGTCCGGCATGCTGTTACGTGACAACGTCTACGGCACCATAGATGAAGATGCGGTTCGTCGTGACTTCACCATCAATGCCTTGTATTACGATATCAAAGACTTCTCTGTGCGCAGCTACGCAGGCGGCATGCAAGACCTGAAGCGTCGTAATATTCGCTTAATTGGCGACCCTGAAACCCGCTACCGCGAAGACCCGGTACGCATGCTGCGTGCTGTGCGTTTTGCAGCCAAGCTAGATTTTAAAATTGCCAAAGAAACCGCGGCCCCCATTAATGAGCTTGCTGAGCTAATGAGCAACGTGCCTGCTGCGCGCTTATTTGATGAAGTCATTAAATTGTTTATGGCAGGTCAAGGCGAGCAAACCTTTGTTCTACTTGAGCAATACAGGCTGTTTAAAGAATTATTCCCCCACACTCAACAGTGCTTGGATGAAAACCCGTTCTACCGCCGCATGATCATGTGTGCTTTACAAAACAGTGACCAGCGTATTGCTCAAGGCAAAACCCTGACGCCCGCTTTCTTATATGGCGTATTCCTATGGCCTTGCGTATTAGAGTCGCAAAAATTACTCGAAAGCAAAGGCATGCCAGCGGCGGCGGCCTATCACCAAGCAGTGAACCAGGTGTTAAGTAATCAGCAATCCCATACCGCCATTCCGCGTCGCTTCACCGATGCAATGCGTAATATCTGGGATATGCAGCGCCGCCTAGAGCGTCGTGTGAAAAAACATCTAGAAAGCATTTTGACCCATCCGAAATTCCGAGCGGCCTACGATTTCTTGTTATTAAGAGAACAAGCCGGAGAGGAACTAGCCGGTGCTGGCAAATGGTGGACGCAATATCAGCAAGATAACGCCCATTTGATTCAACAAGCCAAGAGCCAAGGGCGTCGTCATGAGGAATCATCCGAACGCCCCCGCAAACCGCGCAACGACCGTCGACCAAGACGTCGTAATTCATCTGCCCAGTAGTCTTACATCATGAAAGCCTGGGTCGATATTTATATAGGTCTAGGCAGCAACCTAGATCAGCCGTTACAGCATGTGCAGCAAGCCTTCCATGAACTTGCTCAGCACAAGCACTTGCGCAACGCCAAACTTAGCTCCATTTATCAAAGTAAACCTGTGGGCCCCCAGGACCAACCGGATTTCATCAATGCCGTGGCTTACGCGCAAACCCAACTAGGCCCGCACGATGTGCTAGATGTATTGCAAGGGTTAGAGCAAGCCCACGGCCGTGAACGTATTCGCCACTGGGGTGAGCGCAGCTTGGACTTGGATTTACTGTTATATGGTAACGCGCAAATCCATACCCCAAGACTCACTGTCCCACACGCTCATATGTTGCAACGTAGCTTTGTGTTGTACCCTTTGGCTGATTTGGTCCCTAATTTATGCTTTGATAATGGCCTTAATTTCAGTCGTGAGCTCAACGCTTTAAGCTTTGATCTAGAACTCGTCCAAAAAGGCATTTGACTTAGTCCGTCCAGATCTGGACTATACGCCCCATAATAACCAGTGAGCAGTGCTTATGAGTAAAACCACCATTAACACCTTGCACCAGTGTAAACGCAACCAGGAGAAATTCGCCGTAGTCACCGCCTACGACGCCACCTTTGCACACTTGGCCAGTGCCGCAGGCATCGATGTGTTATTGGTTGGGGATTCTTTAGGCATGGTACTGCAAGGCCAAGACAGCACAGTGCCTGTTACCCTAGAACACATGTGTTACCACACCCAAGCGGTGAAACAAGGTAACCAAGGGGCATTGATCATGGCTGACATGCCGTTCATGTCTTACGCCACTCCAGAGCAAGCCATCGCTAACGCGGCTGAGCTGATGCAAGCCGGTGCCGAAATGGTGAAATTAGAAGGTGGCGCTTGGTTAGTAGATACCGTGGAAGCCATGAGCGAGCGCGGCATTCCTGTATGTGCTCACCTAGGTTTAACCCCACAATACGTGCATAAATTTGGCGGCTATAAAGTGCAAGGTCGTGAAGATGCGGCAGCGAAACAAATGATCGCTGATGCCCAAGCCATGGAAGCCGCCGGTGCGGATGTATTGCTATTAGAATGTGTTCCAAGCGAGTTGGCGAAAACCCTAACTCAAAGCGTAAACATTCCTGTAATTGGCATCGGCGCTGGCAGTGATACCGATGCACAAGTACTCGTGTGTTATGACATGCTGGGCTTGAATCCGGGTCACATTCCTAAATTCGTTAAAAATTATATGGTTGAAGGTCGCACCGTGGCAGAAGCCTTTGCGGCTTACAACCAAGAAGTAAAACAAGGGGCCTTCCCGGCTCCTGAACATGGATTTAAAGCATGAAGACTGTTGAAACCATAGCTGAGTTACAAGCCGAAATTCGCGCGGCTCGCGCCGAAGGTAAGCGTATTGGTTTTGTACCAACCATGGGCAACTTGCACGAAGGCCACATGATCCTAGTGGATCAAGCTTCCGAAGAATGCGACTACGTTGTGGCCAGTATTTTTATCAACCCGCTGCAGTTCAATGACATTGACGATCTGGGTCGCTACCCTCGTACATTAGCAGCAGACCAAGAACACCTGCGTGATCGCGATTGTGATTTGTTGTTCTTCCCATCTGTGGATGAAATGTACCCTCACGGCCAAGAAGCGCAAACCACGGTAAGCGTACCGGTTGTGAGTGAAGGGCTGTGTGGCGATTCCCGTCCAGGTCACTTCGACGGCGTGGCCACTGTGGTGAGTAAACTTTTCCACATGGTTCAACCAGATGCCGCCTTCTTTGGTGAAAAAGATTTCCAACAGTTAGCTGTGATTCGCAAAATGGTAGGCGATTTAAACCTGCCGTTTGATGTGGTGGGCGTACCCACGTGTCGCGAAGAAAATGGTTTAGCCATGAGCTCACGCAACAACTATCTAACCGCTGAAGAAAAAGACAACGCCGGTAATATTTATCGCGTATTGAATGAGATCCGCAACAAGATCGAAAATGGCGCGAAAGATTTTGCCGAACTATGTGTCTTGGCCAAACAAGAATTAGTCACCCATGGCTTTCAGCCAGACTATATCGAAGTGCGTGAAGCCAACACCTTAAAACCAGCCACCGAGGACGACACCGACCTTGTGGTGTTAGCAGCAGCCATTCTTGGTAAAGCCCGTCTGATCGACAACCTTCGAGTCAACCTGTCTAAATAGTCAGCACTCACTGCGCCCGTAGCAATGATTGAATCCCAATTTTGCTTCGGGCATACTGCGCCTCGCCTCATTCAGGCACTCGGGAATAAAACGGCGCCGCCTCTTTTATTCAAGCAAAACTCTCTGCTTTAAAAAGGTTGTACATATGCAATCCACCATGCTTAAAGCCAAGTTACACCAAGCACGTGTTACTCACGCGGTTTTGGAATATGAAGGTTCCTGTGCCATTGATGGCAACCTATTAGATATGGCCGGTATCTATGAAAACGAACAAATTCAAATTTATAACATCGAAAATGGCCAACGCTTTACGACGTACGCTATTCGCGGCGAAGAAGGCAGCGGTATCATTTCAGTAAACGGCGCCGCCGCTCATTTAGCTGAAGTCGGCCAACGTGTGATTATTTGCGCTTACTCAGGTTACTCTGATGAAGAGTTAAAAACCTACAAGCCTCGCCTAATTTATTTAGCCGATGGCAATGAAGTGAGCCACACGTCTAACGCCATTCCGGTACAAGTTGCCTAAACAAAAAGCCCACATTTTGTGGGCTTTTTTATTGAAAAATAAATACCTCCAATCCCGCCATTAACTTGATGGACTCGCCTTTCTTAGCTAAACCCTATAGATGGATTGCTATCATTAGCCAAGGATTGTCATGGCATTTTTTTCTCGCCTTTCCTTACGTTATAAAATTTTTAGTATCGCCTTAATCAGCGCATTAGGCTTTGCTGGGTATTTGGCGTACCACTACAAAGCCATACAGACCAATGATCACCGTTTGGAGCGCATCCAAATGGTTAATTACCCAATCTTAGAAAAAGTAGGCAGCATCTGGTTGGAATTGTTCGCCGCTCGCAGTGCCATGCAAGGCGCCATATCGGAAAGTGAGCCCGAGCTAATTAAAAAAGCACAGACACATCAGCTTAACATTCAAGAAAAACTGAACACCATTGCCCAGTTATCCCCTTCCTATGCAGAGCAAGTTTCACAGCTTACACAAGGCGTAAATCTTTACATTAGTACCGCGAAGACACTCACCCTGGGTATGATTGAAGGGGATATGGCGCTAGCGGACATGCGAGCCCTAGCACAAAAAATGAATCAAGATTACGACGTCTTTAGCGATCAATTAAACGCATTTCGCACTCAAGCCCACAATGATTTCGCCACTCGCTTGGATCAAGCCAAACAAGAAAGTCGATTATCTCTTACCACAGGTATGGTCATCGCCGGCATTATTGTGATCATGATCTTTATTGGCTCATTCATCATCGCGCGCGGCATTACCGAAAATCTGTTCAAGATCATTCATGAACTGGAAGGCATGGCCACAGGAAAAGGAGACTTAACCGTGCGCTTGCAAACCAAAGCCCAAGATGAAATCGGCACGCTTGTGGATCGTTTCAATGGCTTTGCCACACATTTACAACTGATGATTAAGGTATTAGCAAATTTAGCCTTAGGGGTTACACAAGGCACAGAAGAAGTAAAACGCATCGCGCAACACACTCAAGAAGGCATCGAAAACCAACAAGGGGAAATTCAACAAGTGGCCACCGCCATCACAGAGATGGCACAAACATCGGTAGAAGTTTCCAATACCGCAGGACAAGCTTCGCAAGCCACACAACAAGCCAGTGATGAATCCAACACCAGCCAAGAGGTGGTGCAGCAAAGCATTAAAGGCATCAGCACCTTGGCCCATAACCTTGAAGACGCACAAAAAGTCATACAGACACTGGCCGATGAAGTGGAGCAAATTGCCAGCGCCTCACAAGACATAGGTAACATTGCAGAGCAAACGAATTTACTGGCATTAAACGCCGCCATTGAGGCCGCTCGAGCAGGTGAGCAAGGTCGAGGCTTTGCCGTCGTCGCCGATGAGGTTCGCACCTTGGCAGGTCGCACGGCTGAAAGCACATCCGAAATTGGTAACATCATTCAACGCTTACTGGAAAATGCAAAGCAAGCCGTGAATGTTATGGAGCAATCCAAATCACAAGCCCATGATGCGGTCAATCAATCGAAAAACACTGGGCAATCCTTACAAAGTATTTTAGCCGCCATCACCACCATCCATGAGATGAATCAATTGGTTACCCATTCTGCACAAGAGCAAAGCAATGTGGCTGAAGAAGTCAGTGAAAACATTGTTCGCATCAATAGTTTCTCCGAACAAACCGTGGACGATGCCCAAGCCACTGCATTAGCCACACAAAAATTAAGCGACCAAGCCGCTCAATTAAAGGCCATAGTCAACGAATTCAAGGTATAATTGCGGCAATTACCTTATTTATGACATCCCCATGGCTATTGATTCATACAATCCCCGCGTGCATGCAATTCGTTTTGAAAACGATACTTTAATTTTATTAGATCAACGCCAGCTGCCTCATACCGAATCCTATATTGAATACAAAAATTCTAATGCTGTCGCACAAGCCATCACAGACATGGTGGTACGCGGCGCGCCCGCTATCGGTATAACTGCGGCTTATGCCATTGTTTTAGCCGCTCAAACCCAAGCCCACACTTCACAACTTAACTTAGAAACCGCATTTGAAGAGCTTGCCAACTCTCGCCCCACAGCCGTTAATTTATTTTGGGCTTTAGATAAAATGAAAACGGCTTTATCTGAGCACCAGCATTTAAGTATTTCCGAGCAAATTGATGCACTGAAACAACAAGCCACTTTGATTCATGAAAACGATATTCGTGACAACCAAATCATGGGAAAATTGGGCGCCAGTTTGATTGAAAATCCTTGCGATGTTTACACCCATTGTAACGCCGGTGCACTTGCAACCGGTGGATTCGGCACAGCACTAGGTGTCATTCGACAAGCCATGTCAGACAACAAGATACAACGAGTCTATGCTGGAGAAACCCGCCCTTGGCTACAAGGCGCGCGCTTAACCGCTTGGGAATTAATGCAAGACAATATCCCTGTGAGTTTATGCAGCGAAGGTGCCGCTGGGCAATTACTACGCCAAGGGAGTGTAAAATGGATCATAGTGGGTGCCGATCGCATCAGCGCCAATGGCGATGTAGCGAATAAAATTGGCACGTACAATCTAGCCGTACTAGCCAAACATCATGGCATTAAATTTATGGTAGTGGCACCCAGCTCGACTTTTGATTTAAACCTTGAACACGGTAACGACATTCCTATCGAAGATCGTCCACAATCGGAAGTTACCAGCATTCAAGGATTGGCGATCGCACCAGATAACTGTCATGCGATTAATCCATCTTTTGATATGAC
>JABXIK010000110.1 GCA_013373125.1 Gammaproteobacteria bacterium
AGCATTTGCAGGCCACCACAAATGCCCATGACCTTTCCGCCGTAGCGTAAATGTTTTTTTAGAGTGGCTTTCCAGCCGGATTGCTCAAGCCATTGATAATCTTGGCGAACATTTTTTGTGCCAGGAAGAATGAGTAGATCACAACCTGAATATAAATTAGGATCTTTAATGAATTGTAAATTCACATTAGGGTGCAATGCTAAGGCATCGAAATCCGTATGATTACTAATGCGAGGCAGTACAGGTACCACCACATTTAACGTGTTGCTGTGTGACGTTTGTTGTTTTACATGAATGGCATCTTCGGCCTCCACATGTAAGTTGTCGATATACGGAATCACACCTAAAACGGGTTTACCGGTTTTCTCTTCTAACCAATCCAGCCCAGGTTGAAGCAAGCTGATGTCTCCACGAAAGCGATTTATCACAAAGCCTTTCACACGATTTTTTTCAGACTCGCTTAAACAATCTAATGTGCCAACAAGATGGGCGAATACGCCACCACGATCTATGTCGGCCACAATAATGACAGGGCAGTCCGCCGCCTCGGCAAAACCCATATTGGCAATATCACGATCGCGTAAATTGATTTCAGCAGGGCTGCCTGCGCCTTCTACAATGACAAATTCAAATTGAGAAAGTAGTTTTTCGTGTGACTCTAAAACGGCAGACAATAATTGCGGTTTGTGCTCATGATAATAACGCGCATCCATATTGGCCACGGCTTTACCATGAACAATAACTTGTGCACCAATATCGGTATTGGGCTTGAGTAATACGGGATTCATATGGACCGTAGGTTTGATTTCACAGGCCATGGCTTGTACCGCCTGAGCGCGACCAATTTCACCGCCGTCTGCGGTCACTGCGCTGTTTAACGCCATGTTTTGCGGCTTAAACGGTGCAACCTGAAAACCGTGTTTTTTTAAAATGCGGCAAATGGCGGCAACTAAAATACTTTTGCCTGCATCACTGGTGGTGCCTTGCACCATGAGGGTGGAATACTTCACGAATATCGATCATTTAAGTTAAAGGGGTATGATACTCCCTTACTCTTCAGGTTCTACCTCTTTGATAAAGATATTCATTTTTTTGTTACTGCGACTTTCAATCATATTGAGCTTTTGAATTAATATGGGGTTTAACATCATGCCTTTAGCAATAAGTAAAATACCTTCATGACTGTATAGGTCTCGGTTCACAATATCGCCTTCTTTTACCTCTTCCACGTGTGTGAGTTTATCTTGTGGTTGAGTATTGGTCTTGGCAAGTTCTTGTATGAGCTTTTTATATAACTTGAGTAATTCTGGGTCGTATTTGACATTGCTGTATTTTTCTAAGTGCTCAAGGGCGTCACTTTCACAAAGCGGATCCTTGAATTGCACGCCATGAATTAATTGTTGGTAGTCAATCACTAGGCGGAGAATTCGAGACCCTAGTGGTATTTTGTTATTGGCCAATTTATCAGGCATGCCAGAACCATCGTAGTTTTCGTTCTGATGACGAATGAGTTTTGCAGCGAAATCTAAACTATTGAGTGGAGTTAATAGATCAGCTCCCTGCAAGGGATGAGAGTGATAAAGCTTGTCCTCATCTTCGGTGAAGTCGTGAATGGGTTTACTTAGTAATGCTTCAGGAAAATTTAATTTACCTAGTTGAAATAAGCGAGCTGCGTTACGAATCTCAGTGATGATTTTAGAATCAAGCTTAATTAATTTTGCCAATGCCACACTGTGACTGACTACATTTCTATTCATTACCCTAGGTGTGGGAACTCGCATATGAATCAGGTTACTGATGACCTTGATCGTTGTATTGTATTGGCTGAGTAACTCTTCCTTGGCCATGTCCATGAACAAGGTGGCGTTAGCCAATTCTTCACTTACATGGGTAACTTGTTCTTGCAAAGCGATATGCTCTTCAGACGTGTTGGCTAAAGATTTTTGGCGTACGAACTCTTTGATTTCACCTTCGACCACTTCACGAAGTTGAGTGTTATCCCAAGGCTTATTTAGGTATTGATGAACTTGGCCGTGATTAATGGCTCTTACGGTACTTTCTTGATCGCTATATCCAGTTAATAGGATACGGCGGCTATGGGGGCTAAGTTCAAGGCTGCTGGCTAAGAATGTGGCGCCATCCATCTCAGGCATGCGCATGTCTGACACAATGACATCAAACGTTTGCTCTTGCAGCAGAGCTAAGGCTTCGGCTCCAGAATTAGCTAGCTGAACTTGAAATTGTTTGCCTCTGAACACTCGGCTCAGGGCCGTGAGCATTTGGGGTTCATCGTCCACAAATAGGATTTTAGCCACCTCAGTCATGGGCATTCCCTCCAAAGACAGATTGCTTGGTTGACTATATTTCAACCTGTCTAACCTGTCTAAGATTAAAAAAGTATAAAAAATGACTATTATTTGAACAGTTCTAGGCTTAAATTGTCCATGAAATAACCTGAATGAGGGCACTTATGGAACCTGTCTATACAACGGGGGAAGTTGCAAAGCTGACGGGAGTGAACTTCAGGACTGTGATTCGATGGATTGAGAGGGGGGAGCTTAAGGGCTACAAACTCCCTGGGCGTGGAGATCACAGAGTTCAGCACTCAGCGTTGCTAGAGTTCATGGAAAGCAATGGGATTCCATTGCCGGAGAGCTTCCATATTCCTGTAAAGAAAGCGCTCATTGTCGATGATGACCTAGCCATGGCCAATGCTATTGCTCGGGTGTTCAAGCGCTTAGGTTGGGAGGTTCAAGTGGCACAGGATGGGTTTGAAGCGGGTATGTTACTGGCTTCGTTTCAGCCTAGAGTCATGACGTTAGATTTAAAAATGCCCTACATGGATGGCTTTAATGTATTGGCGCTGTCTAGAGAAAAGTTTAATCAACAGGCACTGCACATTGTTGTTATTAGCGCACAGGGGAAAACCGAATTGGATAAAGCACTATCCTTGGGGGCTGACGCCGTTTTACAGAAGCCATTTGAAAATGACGTATTGAAGCAAATTATCCAAAAAATTCAGCCATCTAACTGAATCATGAGGAGAGATTATGCAAGGTATTATATTTAACGCACTTGAAGAGTTTGTGTTAGAGAATGCGGATATGGCTACTTGGAATGCCGTTATTGATAAAAGTCAGGTTGCCAGTAAAGGTGTATATACATCTGGGGTAAATTACGACGATTCTGAAATAGTTAGCCTAGCAACACAGCTCTGCAGTGAATTGAGTATTCCTTTAGAAGATGGTTTAAAGCTTTTCGGGGAGTTTTTATTTTCATTTCTAATGAATAATGGCCCGATCGAATTAGGACAATATGATAATGCACAAACACTGCTAGAAAATTTAGACAGTGTTGTGCATAGAGATGTAAAACGATTACATCCAGATGCCTATACCCCATTTTTTAGTTATGAACCAGTTGATAAAGAGACAGGTAAGTTAACGTATTTCAGTAGAAGAAAGTTATGCATGGTGGCAGAAGGCTTGTTGAAAGGTGCTGCAAAACATTACGGACAAAGTGTGTCACTGAATCATTCCAAATGCATGCATCAAGGAGCAGATAAGTGCTGCTGGGATATAAAATTTGAGCAGCTAAACCCATGAGGAAAATATTATGAGTGATGCCTATCAAGTTGCGTATGAACGAGAAAAGCAAGCCAGATTGGCTGCTGAAAAATTATTGGATGAAAAAACCCGTGAGGTGCAATCCAGTATTGATATGATTCAGCATCAATTTAATGATCTGATGCGTCAGAAAAAAGAATCAGATTATCTGTTAGCCGTGGCAAGACTCACACAGCTAAATGAGGGGCTGTCGAAGAGCGTACAGCAATATACTCAAGAGAGTATGTTGTTTTTAGGCGCGAAATTTAGCCGTTATAGTTTTATTAATGAAGGAAAAATTAAAATATCCAGCACCATTGGGCTGGATGAATTTTTACCTGCATTAAAAATTCAGGCCTACAAAAAAATTTATGGTCACCATGATCGCACTACAGTATGTATTAAGGATTTAAATCAGATAGAACTAGAACGAATTTGCGAAAAAAATGATGTGGATCGAGTAGTCCTTTTACCCATTAAATCCTTTGGTAAGGTAACCACAGTATGTGAAATATATTTACCGAAAACCATAGATTTTAAATCTGAAGTATTGGATCAATGTCAGGTGGCGGGTTATCAGATTGGCGGTATGTTAGAACGTAACGCCAATAACAAGAAACTAGAAGATAGTTTTAGTGAGATAACATCGAGTCATGATCGCTTAAAGCAAGCGCAAGCACAGCTCGTGCAATCTGAAAAAATGGCGTCTCTTGGGCAGTTATCTGCCGGTGTGGCCCATGAAATCAATAACCCTATTGGGTTTGTCATGAGTAACTTTGGTACCTTGAGAGAGTATATTGATGTCATGTCAGAATACTTTACTCTGTCTGGTCAATTATTGGCTGTCAGTGATGATGATATAGCGAAAAAGATGCAAGCCATAGATGACGAACAGGATATTAAATTTATATTTAATGACATACACAATATCATGGATGACTGTGATGACGGTTTACGTCGTGTGAAAGAAATTGTGGCTAATTTGAAATCGTTCGCTCGTGGTGATGAAGAAGAAGCAGAAGATTTTGATTTAAATACTTGCATCGAAAACACCATTAAGGTGGTATGGAATGAATTAAAATACAAGGTGACCTTGCATAAAGAATTTGATGAAACATTACCTTTGATTCATGGACATGAAGGTCAGATTGGTCAGGTGATTATGAATATGTTGGTCAATGCCGCTCAGGCCATGGAGCAAGAAGGCGAAATTTATATAAATACGCAAAAACAGGATGCCATAATTCGTCTGACTATTCGTGATACCGCGAAAGGCATGCCGGAATCTGTGATTGAAAAAATCTTCGACCCATTCTTCACCACAAAAGGGGTCAATGAAGGCACGGGTTTAGGGTTATCCATTTCCTACGGTATCATCGAAAAACACGGTGGCACCATTAAGGTTGAATCCGAAGAGGGTGTCGGCACCAGTTTTATTATTGAGTTACCATGTGGTAAGTAGCGGCTGGCGTTAACGCTATCTCTTGAATCAATAGCTGCTCCATTTCTTCATGGTGCTTTAAACGTTTTGCTTTTTCAAAAAATGCGCTGGCTTCAACATGTTGCATCTTAAAAAACGCGAGCCATTGTTTAATACGATCGGCGGCAAATTTGATGTTCCCCCCGTCCACTGTAGTGCGCAGCATCCACAGCAAATCATTCAAATAATCAGGCCAAGCTTGTACGTCATGAGCTTGTGCGTTTTGGTATTGTCGAATTTGCAACGCTAGATCGGGTGTGGCGACGGCACCGCGCCCGAGCATGATGTCATCGCATTCGCTGGCTTGCTGGCAATTGAGATAATCTTCAAGCGTCCAGATTTCCCCATTGGCCATAATCGGAATATTCACGTCTTGTTTGATTTTGGCAATCCACTCCCAGTGGGCCGGTGGTTTATAGCCTTCTACTTTTGTGCGTGCATGAATACACAACATGCTGGCACCGGCGGCTTGTACCGCTTGTGCGTTCTCTAATGCTCGTGATTTATCTTCATAACCTAGGCGCATTTTCGCCGTGAGAGGTGTGCCTTCTGGCATGGCTTTGCGCATGGCGGATAACACGCGATACAGAGACTCGGGCTCTTTCAGTAGGATGGACCCACCCATGCTGTTGTTCACACATTTTGACGGGCAGCCAAAGTTCACGTCGATCACAGGTGCCCCTAACTCGATACCACGACAGGCATTATCTGCCATGGCCACAGGGTCATTGCCTAATAACTGTAAATGCACCGGTGTGCCCGATGGAGTTTGCCAGCCGTTAAGTGCTTCAGGACATAAACGAGTGAAGACGCGTTCTGGTAATAGTTGATTGGTAATGCGAAGAAATTCAGTGACGCAATAATCAAATGCTTGGCTGCGAGTAAGCAGGGTACGCATATGCACGTCCACTAAACCTTCCATTGGGGCAAGGGCCAACTTCATAGGGTTTGAGTACATCATTAAGGTTGGGCGCATTTTAGCAATATTCCTCGAAGATTGGGCGATTGATTCGTTTCAATGTGTATAAAAAGCAGACCCCCTCTAGCACCATTTTACGATAGGCACACAGGCCACTGGGTTTTAGTCTCATGTTCGATTCACTCAAAGGAGCATGACCTATGAAACTAACACGTCGCCAATTACGGCTTTCTGTCTTATGTGCCATCGGCACCTGCTTGCTTTCTGCTTGCGGCAGCGATGATGACAAGCCTTCGCTTAAGCCATTAGAGTTAGGCGAAGTTCACATGCAAAGCTATCAAACTCAAGGGGATGGCTTATTAGCTGGGCTGGGTTTAAGCGGCTTGCAAGGGGCTGCTCCTGGGTATGAAAATGCCAACAACCCAACCAAAGCTGAACTGCGCAAGAACACCATTTATAACAATTACACTGCATTAGTGGATCAAAGCGATAACGGTGGATTTGGCCGTTTGTATGGTCCGGAGAATGATGATGCCTTTCCCGGAGTGGAATATTTTGCCTATGTGGGTGAAGGCATTAACCGCGCAACCTTGTTAGTACAAATTCCGGATACATTTAATACGGATGCACCGTGTATCGTGGCCGGCCCTGCGTCTGGGTCTCGTGGTATTTATGGCGCGGTGGGCACAGCCAGTGCATGGGGCTTAGAAAAAGGCTGCGCCATAGCACTGACCGATATGAATAAAGGCACAGGTGCGGTGGATTTAACTCAAGCTAAGGGTTATGGCATTCAATTAAATGCGCTGCCTTTAACTGCCGAAGAAGAACTGACCTTTATGGTGCCTACTCAAGAAAATACCACGGGTGATGACGCTGACGAATACGCCGGCGTGAGTTTGCCAACGCAAGCTCAAGTGGCTGCCTACACTGAAAATAATCCACATCGTTATGCCTTTAAGCATTTGCACTCACAAAAAAATATTGAAAAAGACTGGGGCAAGCATACGCTGCAATCGGTGCAATTTGCGCTGTTACAATTAAATGAACATTTCGCAGATAAAACCTTCACGCCAGAAAATACCTTAGTGATTGCCGCTAGTGTTTCTAATGGTGGCTCTGGTGTGTTACGTGCAGCGGAGATGGATGAATTTGGATTAATCGATGCCGTAGTCGCAGCAGAGCCGAATGTGATTCCTGAAACGGCGGAAAAAGAGTTTGTGATTAAAGTGGGTGATAGCGTCATTGAAAACCACAGTAAATCCTCTTATGAGTATTTTGCCATTGCTGAATTATTTGCCGCCTGTGCGACGGATGATCCTGCAAACTCAGGTACCGCTCTTGCTAATTTACGTGGCGATGTAAGCGTGCGTTGTGACGCGTTAGCCACCGCTGGATACTTGGATGCAGAGTCTGAAATTGCGTTAGGTGTGCAAGCGTCGCAAAAATTATTGGATGCGGGCTTTACACCTGAATCAATGATCATAGCCGCAGGTTACGGCAGCATTGATATTTACCAATCATTAGTGACTGGTTATGCCAATCAATTTACTCGCAGCTCAGTGGTGGATGCTCTGTGTGATGTGAGCATGGGCGTGACGGATAGCAATAATGATCCGACGGCAAACGCTTCGTATCAAACGCTTGCCACCTCGAGTAACGGTATTCCACGTACGGCCAATCTAGTATTAATAAAAGATGACGACGATTCCGGTTCGGCTAAGCGCCAACACGTGGGCACATCCAGTAATGGTTTACAGGATTACAATCTAGAAGGGGCCTTGTGTTATTGGGATATTTTTAATAACGAAAATAATCCACTGCATGCTCGTTTAATGCAGGGCATCGACGAAGTGAAAGCCAATGGTAATCTACGCGGCAAGCCCACGATTATTGTTCATGGACGCAGCGATGCCTTGATCGTGCCGAATCATTCTTCACGTCCTTACTACGCCTTAAATAAACAAGTTGAAGGCAGCAAGAGTCAGGTGCGTTACTATG
>JABXIK010000026.1 GCA_013373125.1 Gammaproteobacteria bacterium
CCTGGACCAATGTCCACAATATAATCCGCGGCACGAATGGCATCTTCATCATGTTCCACTACGATCACGGTATTACCCAGGTCACGTAAATGCTCTAGGGTTTTTAGTAGGCGATCATTATCTCTTTGATGTAAGCCAATGGATGGCTCATCCAGAATATACATTACGCCAACTAGACCGGCGCCAATTTGGCTGGCCAGACGAATGCGCTGGGCTTCACCACCGGATAGGGTATCAGCACTGCGTTCAAGGGATAAATAATCCAAGCCCACGTTAACCAAGAAGTGCAAACGATCTTGGATTTCTTTTTGAATTTTTTTCGCAATTTCCCCTTTGCGTCCGGTAAGTTTCAATTTGTTGAAATACTCAAGGGCGGGGCCAATGGGCATGGCGGTAATATTGGCAATGTTGTGGTTATCCACAAACACGTGTCGAGAGGCTTGTTTTAGACGACTGCCTTCACACGTGGGGCAAGGTTGCACCGATAATAATTTGGATAAATCTTCGCGCACCATGGCGCTGTCGGTTTCGTGATAGCGACGCTGTAAATTGGGAATTACGCCTTCAAACGGGTGCTCTTTAATGACGGTATCGCCGCGGCTGTTCACATAATGAAATTCAACATCGTCTTCACCCGTGCCGTATAAAACCGCTTCGCGATGTTTCTTTTTTAATTTTTTAAATGGCGTGTCCATATCGAAGCCATAATGCTCGGCCACGCTTTGCAACATTTGAAAATAATAAATGGTGCGTCGATCCCAGCCGCGAATGGCGCCTTCACCTAGCGTCAGGGTTTCATCCACAATGATTTTGTCTGGGTCGAAATATTGATCCACACCCAATCCATCACAAGTGCCACAGGCGCCGGCTGGATTATTAAATGAGAACATGCGTGGTTCTAAATCTGTGATGCTGTAACCACACACAGGGCAAGCAAATTGAGAGGAAAATAAAATCTCTAATTTGTCATCGTCCATGGAACACGCTTTGGCTGTGCCGCCGGTTAATTCCAGCGCGGTTTCTAAGGATTCAGCTAAGCGTTGCTCTAAACCTTCACGCACCTTGATGCGGTCGATAACCACTTCAATGGTGTGTTTTTTGTTTTTATCTAATTCTGGTACATCGTCCATGTCTACAACGATGCCATCTACGCGCACACGTACGAAACCTTGACTGCGTAGCTGTTCGAATAAATGTAAATGCTCACCCTTACGATCATTAATCATGGGAGCCAAGATCATGAGTTTTGTGCCTTCATCTAAGGCGGTGATTTGATCCACCATTTGGCTGACGGTTTGTGCATCTAACACTTCGCCGTGATCAGGACAGCGCGGCTCCCCGGCGCGGGCAAATAATAGACGCAGGTAATCGTAAATTTCGGTGACGGTACCCACGGTGGATCTTGGGTTGTGGCTGGTGGATTTCTGCTCGATAGAAATAGCTGGGCTTAAGCCTTCGATGTGGTCCACATCGGGTTTTTCCATCATGGAAAGAAATTGGCGTGCATAAGTGGATAAGCTTTCCACATAACGGCGCTGGCCTTCTGCGTAAAGAGTATCAAATGCTAATGAAGATTTACCGGAGCCGGACAAACCAGTAATGACCACCAGCTTGTCTCGAGGAATGTCTAGGTCGATGTTTTTTAGATTATGGGTACGAGCCCCACGAACCAGAATGGTATCCATATTCGAGCAACGCCAAGAATAAAAAACAGACATTGTACCTGTTTCAAATAACGTTTGCTGCAATAACTAGGAAGGGAATTGTTGGCACTGAGTGAACACTCAATGCCAACTAGGGAGTGATCCAAAAAGGGTTAAGCGACGTCTTGAGCGGGTAAGTGCTCTTTTGCCCAATTGATCGCTTGAATGCGATTGCTTACATCAATCTTTTTGAACAGGTTATACATGTGAGTCTTCACTGTGTGGGTACTCACATTCAGTGCTTCAGCAATTTCGGAGTTTTTAGCACCGCTGGCACTTAGGTTTAGAATTTGCTTTTCACGCTTGGTCAGTGCGTAAATGCTATCGGGAATCTTGCTTGGGCTCTTACGGTTGCTGGCCATGAAACGGCTCAATAATTTACGGCTGAACCATAATTCGCCATCTAGGATGGAAGCCAGACCATGGCTGATATGGCTGTGACTGGCACCTTTATAGAAGAAGCCACATACGTTTGGCCATTGCAGCAGACGTTCGTGCTCTTTATCGCTTTCAAGGTTGATAAAGAACACCTTATTTTGACTGGGTAGCCACTCAAGGGTCTGCTGATAGCGTTCGTAATTGGTACCAGATGCATCGATACAGATAAGATGCTCAGGATCTATGTGTTGATTGTCTTGCTGGGTATATGGGTCGATGATGGCACAGCTGTAATTGATGTTTTGCTGTAGGTAACCCAGAAGCAATGAGTTTTGTATGTTTTTTGGCCCGATGAGCCAGAGGCGTTGCGATTGGTTAAGTGACATATCTAGCATTCCTTGCTGATAGTGAACAGAAACCCAGCCATTGTAGAGAAAAATGTGCAAAATGACACCTTTTGTCAGGCAAAGAGATCAAATTCCTTGAGAAAAATTGGAAATTAATCTCGGATCCGTATTAGGGGTACTCATGCCGGTGCGGGATTGATAAAATGCCGCTCTTTTTTCATGTTGTTTGATCCATGTCTCCACTCGAAACACGCACCGTCACCACACTCGCGTCCATCTACGCCTTACGCATGTTTGGCTTGTTCATGGTTTTGCCTGTTTTGGCGCTGTTTGCACAAGATTATCAAGGGGCCACTGCCACCTTAGTGGGTGTGGCCATTGGCGCGTACGGTCTTACACAAGCCTTCTTACAATTGCCATTTGGGGTATGGTCCGATCGTATCGGGCGTAAACCTGTGATTTTGCTAGGACTGTCATTATTCGCGTTAGGCAGTGCCTTATGTGCCATGGCCGATAACATTTGGCTGTTAATTGTGGGGCGAGCCTTACAAGGAGCTGGCGCGGTAGCCAGCACCTTAATGGCATTAATGACGGATCTTACGCGTGAAGAGAATCGCACCAAGGCCATGGCCAGTATTGGCGCCAGTATTGGTTTGTCGTTCACCTTAGCCATGGTGGCGGGACCTATTTTAGCGGCTTGGCTTGGTTTATCTGGCCTGTTCATACTGACGGCCTTGTTTTCAGTGCTGGCAATGGTGGTGCTGGTGGTTTTAGTGCCTACGCCTTCGCAGCAGATTCGTTCGCGCGATGCCCGTGCTTTTGTGCATCAGTTAGGTGATGTGTTTCAAGATCGACAAATCCTACGCTTGAGCTACGGCATATTTGCCCTTCATGCCGTATTGGTAGCCTGTTTTGTGGCGGTGCCTGTGGCTCTGGTGAACGCCGGTTTAGTGCAAGCGAGTCATTGGCAGGTGTACTTACCTGTGATGCTGGTGGCGTTTGTGTTTATGGTGCCGTTTATCATCATTGCTGAGAAAAAGCAGAAGATGAAAGAAGTGCTGCTATTGGCGGTGGTATTGCTGCTGGTGAGTTTGGCATTATTGGGGATGGAGTTATCTTCTGTTGCCGGCATCAGTTTTGCGCTGTGGGTGTTCTTTGTGGCGTTTAATATTTTAGAGGCAAGCCTACCTTCATTGGTGAGCAAGTTCGCACCGGCGGGCTTTAAAGGCAGTGCCATGGGAGTTTATAGCACAAGCCAATTCCTAGGGGCGTTTGCTGGTGGTATGCTGGGCGGCTACCTAAGTGAAGAATTCGGGCTGGCAGGGGTATTTTTTGGCATCATGCCATTACTGCTGGTTTGGGTGATACTGGTGATGACCATGGAAAAGCCAAGGCATTTGACTAGTTACCGTATGGCGTTAAAGGCCGATGCAGGCCCATATGAACAATTGGAACGTGAGTTATTGGCAGTGCCTGGCGTGCATGAAGTTGTGATCATGCTAAAAGACCAAGCAGCCTACTTGAAGGTGGACAACACCACCTTTAATCCAACATTATTAAAGCAATTTAAAATTTAAGTTAAGCCGATTCGGCGAGGAAAGATTATGGCACGAGGCAGTATTAACAAAGTTATCTTAATTGGTACGTTAGGGCGTGATCCTGAAATGCGCTACCTACCAAATGGTAATGCCGTGTGCAGCGTGAGCCTAGCGACTGATGAAGGTTACAAAGATCGTAACACTGGCCAGCAAGTGGATAAAACGGAATGGCACCGTGTAGAAGCCTTCGGTCGTTTGGCTGAAATCATGGGCGAATACGTAAAGAAAGGCTCAAAGATTTATGTGGAAGGCAAACTGCGCACCGACGAGTATGAAAAAGACGGCATCAAGCGCTACTCCACTAAGATTATTGCGAATGAAATGACCATGTTAGACAGCCGCAATGCAGGCGATAACATGGGTGGTGGTTATGCTCCAGCTCAAGGTATGGGTCAGCAAGCGCCACAACAAATGGCGCCTCAGCAACAAGCTGCGCCGCAACAGGCTCCGCAAGCGCAACCTCAATATGCTCAGCCGCAACAAGCTCCAGCGTATGGTCAAGCCCCACAACAGGCGCCTGCTTACGGACAACCACAAGGTATGCCACAGCAAGCTCCGGCTCATCAGCCAGCACCGCAAGCGCAACCAAGTAATGCGTTTGATGATTTTGATGATGATATCCCGTTCTAACAATCCGATTGGAATGTGACAACGTATACCGTTTAGGTATAAAAAAGCCGCTTAGCGGCTTTTTTTATGTGCGCTTTACAGTACAAAGAAGTGTAAAAACAGTAGGCCGTAAGATTCGGTGTGATCATAATGTGCGCATTCGAACCTATTTTGTCTTTGGCCGTCTGATGCCAATAAGATTTTTAGTAAGGGCCAGTTATGTCATTGAAAAAAAACGCCATCATTCTCCTAATATTAATATTAGGCATCGGTGGCGCTTACGCATTAATTAAGTCAGCGCCAAAGCCGCAAAAAAAAGCAGTTGAAGCGTTTACGCCTTTGGTGGAAGTAAGCGCATTGGAAGCGGGTAGCTATCGTCCGAGTTGGCAAACCGGCGGTAATGTTAACGCGAAACCCAGTGTGAAATTAATGGCACAAGTGACAGGGCAAGTCACAAGCACTAACCCGCAGGCGCTCCCCGGTGCTTTTTTGCAAAAAGGTGACCTGCTTGGTCAGATCGATGACAGTCAATATCAATTAATCGTACAGCAAAAACAAGCAGCCGTGGTGCAAGCGCAAGCAGACTTAGACGTGGAATATGGCCAACAAAAAAATGCCGAAAATAACTACAAACTGTCTGGTCTAAAACTTAATAAGACCGCCAAATCTCTCGCGCTACGTGAGCCCCAGTTAGCCGCAGCGAAGGCGGCACTTAGCATTGCTCAAGCTGAGTTAGCCAAAGCCAAATTGGATTTAGATCGCACTCGTTTACGCATGCCATTTGATGGCCATGTAATGAGCATGAATTTAACCCAAGGCTCATTTGTGGCAGCCGGTACTCAGGTGTTTGAAGTAGTGGATAGCTCGGAGTTTTGGTTACAAGTAAAAGTGCCACAAAGTTTCGTTTCGATTTTAGATGCGCAACATGCCGTGACCATTTCGAAAAGCGATCAATGGGGCGAACAAACACGCCAGGGAAAAATTAAACAAGTATTACCATCAGTTGATGAATCCGATCGTCAAGTGCGTGTGTTGATTGCCATAGAAGCCCCTTTGCATGAAAGCTATAAACAAACGCCAGTGCGTTATAACGATTATGTGTCCGTAACATTATTTGGCCGAGCGCTTGACAATGTGTACGCGCTATCCAGCGATGCCATTAACGATGCCAACCAATTGTGGGTAGTGGATAAAAACGATCAATTACAATTGCGTAATATTCATGTGGTGTATAAAGGTCGACGCCAAGTATGGGCTAATGTGGATGCTCAGCCAGGTGATCAAAAACTAGAAAGCAGTTTGCAAGTCGCTGCGGTAAATATGCCTGTGCGCGTGTTGCCTAAAGCCAATCGTGCTGCGGATGAGGCGAGTTTATGAGTCTGGATCACCTAAAGAAAGGCCCTATTGCGTGGATGGCACGCCATGGTATCGCGCCGAATTTATTAATGTTGGCATTGCTCATTGGTGGATTGCTGACATCGTTAAGTATTAAAAAAGAGTTTCTTCCTGAATTTACCGTGGATGTGGTCAGCGTTCGCGTGGTGTATCCAGGCGCAACGCCCACCGAAATGGAACAAGGGGTCGTGCTGCCCATAGAAAATGAATTGTCCGAGCTGGATGGTATTGATCAAGTTACTTCCAATATTCAGGAAGGCTATGCCAGTGTCAGTTTAGAAATTGAAGCGGGCGAAGACATTCAGCAGATGTATCAAGATATTCTGCAAACCGTGAATCGAATTTCTACCTTTCCTGCGCAAATGGAGCAACCGATTGTCAGTATCGTCGCGCGCCAACACGGCATTATGGATTTGGCATTGCACGGGGATCTTGATGAGTTTGCCATGAAGCGTTTAGCCGAACGCATTAAAGAAAAACTATTAACCTCCCCCCATGTGACTCAGGTGACATTGAAAGGCGCGCCTGCTGAAGAAATTCATGTGGAAATCCCCAGTCAGACATTAGAGAAATATCAGCTGACATTAAATCAAGTGGCGCAAGTGATAGCGGCGAATGCAGTGGAACAAGGGGCTGGTACGGTGAAAACCGAAAGTGGCGATATCTTAGTGACGCTTAACGATCGCCAATATTGGGCAGAAGATTTTTCTAGCCTACCTCTTGTGACCGATCGCAACGGCGTGGTGTTAACGCTGGGTGATGTGGCGCAAGTCAAAGAAGGTTTTGAAGACAGCCCAAACATCGTCACATTGGATGGTCGCCACAGTGTGAGCTTGGCGGTTTATCGTGCGGGAGATCAAACTCCAACGACAGTGGCGGATTCTATATATGGTATGAGGGACGAATTAGAAGCCATGTTGCCACCGGGAATGTATCTCACGGTAACCGATGATGATGCGCAACTGTATAAAGATCGTTTAGGTTTATTAATTAAGAATGCCGTCATTGGTTTGATCTTGGTGTTTGTATTATTGGGTATTTTCTTGGAATACCGGTTGGCATTCTGGGTGACTATGGGCATTCCTACGTCCTTTCTAGGGGCCATGTTATTACTGCCTAGTTTCGATGTGTCCATCAATATGATTTCTATGTTCGCATTTATTATTTCATTGGGGATCGTGGTGGATGACGCCATCATTGCCGGTGAAAATATTTACGAAAATTTAGATAAAGGGATGTCGCGTACAGATGCCGCGATACATGGCGCTAAAGAAGTGGCGGTGCCATTAAGTTTTGCCATTCTTACCAATGTTGTAGCGTTTATGCCGTTATTCTTTTTGCCCGGCGGCATGGGCAAAGCCATGATGGTGATTCCTGCCGTCGTGGTGACGTGCTTTGCTATTTCTTGGGTGGAAGCGTTATTTATTTTACCTGCCCACATTTCACATTTGAAACGTAAACCCGATTCTAAGTTAGGACGTAAATTGGATGATGTACAGCTAAGGGTGGATACCTGGTTGCGACGTACGATTCATAATGTGTATCGCCCAGTTTTAGAAAAAAGCTTAAACAGCCCAGGTATAACCCTTTCCATTGCTATTGCGTTTGCCATGATTATCTTTTCATTTCCGATTAGTGGGCGCATGGGATTTTCTATGTTCCCTGTGTTGGAAGGAGAGTCTGCGGTATTGGAAATTGAAATGCCGCAAAATGCTCCGGTAAGCCAAATGGTTAAAGCCCGTGAGCAAGCGGAGCAAGCGTTAAAAACGGTTATGCAACCCATTGAAGATGAACATGGGCCGTTTTTAATTAGTACCACGTCCACTATTGATGGAACCTCCTTAGAAGTGGATGCGCGATTATCTTCCGGTGAAAATCGACCTCATACCACCAACGAAGTGGTGGATATGTGGCGTAATGCATTAGGTGAAGTGGCTGGAGCAAAAAGTGTGAGCTTTGATGCCGAACGAGGAGCAGGTCCAGTGAGTGGTCGTCCATTTTCAATGGAATTACGTGGCAGCGATACTGAAACCTTAAAGCAAGCCAGTGAAGAATTAACAGCGATTTTAGAATCCTTAAGCGGTGTGAAAGATGTGGCCAGCAGTTTTACATCGGGTAAGCCACAATGGGATATTCAATTGAATAATCAAGGGCGTAGCCTTGGGTTAACCGCTACCGATGTGGCAAGTCAGGTGCGAGCGGCTTTGTATGGCGCGCGTGCTGTGCGTCAACAAAGGGGCAAAAACGAAGTGACTGTATTGGTGCGTTTGCCTGAGGAAGAGCGACAATATCAAGCAGACATTGAGCAATTGCAAATAGTGACACCAAACGGTGCCCGCGTGCCGTTGCAACAAATCGCAACTTTAGAAAAAACCACGGCACCGACTTTGATTCAACGCAAACAAGGCCAGCGATTGGTGAGTGTAAGCGCCGCGGTGGAACCTCGCTCGTTAATTCCGAATTTACAAGCCTCTTTGCAACAAGATTATCTACCTGAGTTACAGCAAAAGTATCCACAAATTAAAATGGGATACGGTGGCCGCCAAGAGCAAGAACAAGAAAGTAAGTCCAGCTTATTAAATGGATTGTTCTTTACGCTTATGGGAATTTATATTTTGTTAGCCATTCCTTTTAGAAGTTATAAACAGCCGTTACTCATTATGGCGGTGATTCCATTTGGTATTGTGGGCGCCCTAAGTGGTTTGCTGATTTTAAATTATGGCTTATCCATCATAGCCATCATGGGCATGTTAGCTTTGTGCGGGGTAGTGGTGAATGATAGTTTGATTTTAATTGATTATGCCAATCAGCTTCGTCGTCAAGGTGTTGCCACGAAGCAGGCGATCATGGATGCAGCCGAACGACGTTTTCGTCCTATCTTGCTGACGACTTTAACCACGTTTGGTGGTCTTGCGCCTATGGTGTTTGAAACTTCCCGTCAGGCGAAATTCATTACACCTATGGCGGTTTCTTTAGGTTTTGGCATCTTGTTCACTACATTCGTGTGCTTGCTGGTGCTGCCCACCTTGTTTGTCTTACTAGAAGGCAATCGTCAGGTGGAAGATGAGCCTATCGTAAAAATGAGTTAGCCATGATCATCGCGCGGTGAAAGCCGCGCTGGTCTTGAGCGCTGAATATTGCTACATTTTCATCTTCGAATTTAGGCATGTATCGATCCTCTATGAAGACACCCTTTCACCTTGTTATTCTCGGCGCGGACAACCCAGTAGGACGGGCGGTGACCGAGCAAGCTCAAGCCAAAGAGATTTCTTTGCATGCTATCCATAGTACCGACTGGGATCTAACCGATGTAGCCAAGGTGCAGGCGCGGCTAAAAGAGTTGGCCCCTCAGTTTGTCATTAATTGTATTTTACCGAATGAAGCCGGCACCACAGTGCACATTGCCAGTGTGCTGAGTCAGAGTTGTGCGGCACTGAACATGGCGTTGATACAGCTTTCTAGTAATGATGTTTTTGCGTATCAAGATGGCGAAATCTTTAGCGAAAATGATGAGCCAGAACCAAAAACAGAATCAGGCAAGCAAGTATTAGCGGTAGAGACTGCCATTCGTAGCTCATTAGAGCGACACATATTATTGCGAGTGGGTTGGCTGTTCAGCTCCCAAGGGCATGACGAAGTGAGCAAGCTATTAGAGCTTGCACAAAATAATGAACACTTGAAATTATCCGACAGCAAATTCTTGTGCCCGACCTCGGCCTGTGACATAGCCGCAGTGTTACTGGCCATAGTGAATCAGTGCCGCTATTCCAGTTTATGGGGGACTTATCACTATTGCAGTGCAGAAGCGACCACCTTATTTAAGTTTGCCGAAGTGGTGGTGGCTGAAGCCCGCCAATATGAAGACTTAATCGTTGAGGACATAGTGGCCGACGCCAGCAGCGAGATGAACGGGTTATTCGCTGAGTCCACACCAAAACTGGCGACGAAAAAACTGCTGTATACCTTTGGCATCAAGCCTAAGCCTTGGCGCCAAGCCCTGTCGCGCATTCTTAAAAAGCGTTATTTGGCCAAAAAGCAATGAGTAATTCGATGTATATCATCGAATAAATTCCCTCAATTCCATGCCCACCTCGTTATACTGATGAAAACACTAGGAGGTTGCATGGGTTTATTAGTTGAAGGTCAATGGCACGATAAGTGGTATGACACCAAATCTGAAGGTGGTCGTTTTAAGCGCCAAGACAGTATTTTTCGTCATACTATTAGTGAAGATGGTCCATTTTTAGCGGAATCCGGCCGTTATCACTTATACGTATCTAACGCCTGCCCCTGGGCGCACCGCACATTAATCTTTCGTGAATTAAAGCAACTTACTGATCACATTAGCGTGTCTGTGGTGCATCCGCACATGTTAAGTAACGGCTGGGAATTTCGCCAAGCGGATGTGGATAACGCTGAATTTGTCGATCACTTATATGGTTTTGAGTTTGCTCACCAGTTATATACCAAAGCGCAGAGCGA
>JABXIK010000102.1 GCA_013373125.1 Gammaproteobacteria bacterium
GAGTTTGGTAAATAGGCGTTGATGTAAAGGCATAAACACTCGCTAAAACCACGCAAGCAATAAAGCCAAGAAATGCCCAAACCTTTTCCTCGACTATATCATCCCACAGGTCAAACAAATCAATCTCATCATCCCTGATTAACGACTCTTGACTCGCTTCTGAAAGTGCTTTTTGCTCAGCTGTCATATCCTTATGCATCCTCATCCTGATTTAGATCTTGATCTTGAGAGTCCGCCTCAACACCGTCCGGTAACACAGAGTCTAGTTCATCGTCCGCATCTAAGATTGGAGCCACACCAACTAGGCGCTCTCCGTCTTGTACCTTAATCAAGGTCACCCCTTGAGTGTTACGACCCAGCACAGAAACCTCACTCACTCGAGTACGAACCAGCGTGCCCTGATCACTTATCAACATAATTTCGTGACCATCTTGAACCTGCACAGCACCTACAAGCTTGCCGTTACGATCGTTTACAACCATACCGATTACACCTTGAGTACCACGCCCCTTGGTTGGGAATTCGGTGATATCTGTACGCTTGCCATAACCTTTTTCACTGGCCGTTAATAGCGTACCGCCCTCTTCTGGGATAATTAGGGATACAACTTTTTGATCGTCGGCTAGCTTAATACCGCGCACACCGCGAGCCGTTCGGCCCATCTTACGTACATTCTCTTCAGCAAAACGCACCGCTTTACCACCATCACTCATTAACAGAATGTCTTTAGTACCGTCAGTAATGGCTGCACCCATCAAGGTGTCACCTTCGTCCAATTCAAGAGCAATCAAGCCGCTTGAACGTTGACGAGAAAACGCCGTTAGATCCGTTTTCTTAACCGTACCTTTTTCAGTGGCCATGAAGATATAATGGCCTTCCGTATATTCGCGAATTGGCAGAATCGTGGTAATGCGCTCATCTGCATCTAGTGGCAATAAATTCACCACAGGGCGGCCGCGGCTTTGACGCGATGCCACTGGAATATCATAAACTTTCAACCAATAAACCTTGCCACGATTACTGAAGCACAAAATTGTATCGTGGGTACTGGCGATTAACAGATGCTCGATGAAGTCTTCATCTTTAATTGCAGATGCTGACTTACCACGACCACCACGACGCTGAGCTTGATAATCCGTAATTGGCTGAATTTTCGCATAGCCGCCATGAGACAGGGTGACCACCATATCTTCTTCGGCAATTAAATCTTCTAGCGTTAAATCGCGGCGAGTGGCAACAATTTCAGTACGACGCTCATCACCGTAATTTTCGCGAATGCTCTCCAACTCCTCACGAATCACGGCCATCAAACGTTCACTACTGCCTAAGATTTCAAGATACTCAGCAATCTCTTCAATTTTGAGTTTGTATTCATCGATCAGTTTTTCATGCTCTAAACCGGTCAACTTCTGCAATCGCATATCTAGGATAGCTTGCGCTTGAACAGGTGACATGTAGTACTGGCCATCGCGGAAACCAAATTGTGGCTCTAAATGATCCGGACGGCACGCATCCGAACCCGCACGCTCTAACATTTCAAGCACATCACCTGGCTTCCATGGCGTGCTGATTAATTTCTCTTTCGCTTCAGCTGCACCCGGAGACGATTTAATTGCAGCAATAACAGGATCGATATTGGATAAAGCTACCGCTAAACCTTCAAGAATATGACCGCGCTCACGGGCTTTGCGTAATTCGTAAATAGTACGACGGGTCACCACTTCACGACGATGACGCACAAACGCTTCCAGCATATCTTTAAGGTTAAGAATTTTAGGCTGGCCATCTACTAGAGCAACAGTATTGATACCAAACACGGTTTGCAGCTGTGTTTGTGCAAAAAGATTATTCAGCACCACTTCTGGCACTTCATTGCGACGCAGTTCAACAACGATACGCATACCGTCTTTATCAGATTCATCACGCAGCTCAGTGATGCCTTCCAATTTCTTGTCTTTAACTAGTTCGGCAATTTTCTCGATCAAGCGAGCCTTGTTCACCTGATATGGAATTTCCGTAAAAATAATGGATTCTTTGCCGTTTTTGTCGTCCATCTCAAAGTGATGACGAGCACGCATTTGTACACGACCACGACCAGTGCGATAAGCTTCCACAATACCATCGCGACCATTGATAATGGCTGCGGTTGGGAAGTCGGGCCCTGTGATGTATTGCATCAAATCATCAACCGCTAAATCTGGGTTTTCGATCAGCGCCAAACAACCATTCAACACTTCAGTGAGGTTATGAGGCGGGATGTTAGTGGCCATACCAACGGCGATACCGCTAGAACCATTCACTAACAATGCAGGAATACGGGTAGGTAAAACTTCAGGAATTTGCTCAGTGCCGTCGTAGTTATCGACAAAATCGACAGTTTCTTTATCGATGTCAGCCAGCATTTCATGGGCAATCTTATCCATGCGCACTTCGGTATAACGCATCGCTGCCGCGCTATCGCCGTCAATAGAACCAAAGTTACCTTGGCCATCCACCAGCATGTAGCGCATGGCAAATGGCTGCGCCATACGCACAATCGTATCGTATACAGCGCTATCACCATGTGGGTGGTACTTACCGATTACGTCACCCACCACACGAGCCGATTTTTTATAAGCTTTATTCCAGTCATTACCCAGAACATTCATGGCGTGTAACACGCGACGGTGAACAGGTTTTAAACCATCGCGAACATCAGGCAAGGCACGTCCTACGATTACGCTCATAGCGTAATCCATATAGGACTGTTTCAGCTCGTCTTCAATGTTTACGGGCAGGATTTCTTTGCTTAAATCACCCATGCAGGCATCCTTTATTCGTCCGCCAATGCGCTTGGCGTTATTGTTATTAACAAGAGCCGCTCAAAATTGAGTCGTATTACTCCCGATGCGGCGCTCTTGTAGGCCCCAATAAAGCAGAGAACTTTACCATAAATCAATACATTACCACTAATCAAAAGGGCCAAATTCCACGCATTTCAGTTATACTGGCAACTCTTTGCGCAAATACGTTCATTTTTTAAACAAAGGGATCTCCTGTGCCAACATCTAACGCGACGCTGATCACACCTAAATGGATTCTCACCCTTGAAAACGAGCATATTTTAACCAATCACAGTTTGGTCATTGAACAAGACATTATTCGCGACATTCTACCCAGCGACGATGCACGCAAACAGTATGCATCGGCACAAGAAATCACTCTAGAAAATCAATTGATCATGCCAGGGTTAATCAATACCCATGGACATGCAGCCATGAATTTATTCAAGGGCCTAGCAGACGACTTACCCCTCATGACTTGGCTTGAAGAACATATTTGGCCCGCAGAAGGTCAATGGGTAAGCGAACAATTTGTAGCGGACGGCACCAAACTGGCGATTGCCGAAATGTTATTAAGTGGCACAACCTGTTTCTCTGATATGTATTTCTTTCCAGAAGCCGCTGCCGAAAAGGCCGCCGATCACGGTATACGCGCAACGTTTTACTCGCCGATTTTGGACTTCCCAACCCCTTATGGCACTGACGCAGATGACTACATTGAAAAAAGCATTCAGGCTCACGACCGCTTTAAACATCATCCACTGATCGATATTGGCTTTGGCCCGCACGCTCCTTACACAGTCAGTGATGAGCCATTAATCAAAGTCAGATCCCTTGCAGACCAACTTGGCATGCCAATCCAGATTCATTTGCATGAAACCGCATTTGAAGTACAAGACGCGCTCGATAAAACCCAACAGCGTCCAAGCGAACGCCTGCAGAAGCTCGGTTTTTTCGGGCCAGATGTTCAAGCCGTTCACGTGACGCAAGCCAATGATACAGACATGACCATTTTTAAAGAGCATGGCGTGCATGTGATTCATTGCCCTGAATCCAATTTAAAATTAGCCAGTGGTTTCTGCCCTGTTCAAGCACTAAAGGATAAAGGCATCAATGTGGCCTTAGGCACAGATGGCGCTGCCAGTAATAATGATTTAGACATGCTAGGTGAATTACACACCGCAGCCCTTTTGGCAAAAGGTGTCAGCAATGACGCCAGTGCCTTACCAGCACTCGAAGCCATCAAAATGGCAACCATAAATGGCGCCAAAGCCTTAGGAAAAGAAGATCTAATCGGCTCACTCAAACCAGGAAAACAAGCGGATATCATTAGCATTGATTTCAATCACATCAGTTTGACACCAGTCTATGATCCTGTTTCCCACCTAGTTTACAGTGCTAATGGCTCACGTGTGGATCACGTATGGATTGCAGGCAAGTTACAAGTTAAAAATAAGCAGTTATGTCACTTTAATATCCAGCAATTACAAGAAACAGCCGAACACTGGGCAAACAAAATTCAAGCATCTTAATTATTTTTTAGATTCAAAGCGGACAATTATTATGAGCAATGTCGATCAGGCCGAAGTAGCCAAATTTGAAGCCCTAGCCAGTCGCTGGTGGGACAAGGAAAGCGAATTCAAGCCGCTGCACGACATCAACCCGTTACGCACCAATTTTATTGACGGACACGCGCAACTGGCAGGAAAAAAAGTGCTAGACGTAGGCTGTGGCGGCGGCATTTTAAGTGAAGCCATGGCTCAACGCGGTGCAGATGTAAGTGGCATCGACATGGGTGAAGCACCACTTAAAATTGCAAAATTACACGCACTGGAAAGTGGCCTAAATATCAATTACCAAAAAATTCCGGTAGAAGAATTAGCGGAGCAACAACCCGAATCGTTCGATGTCGTCACCTGCCTTGAAATGCTAGAGCATGTGCCCGATCCATCTTCCATCATTCGTGCTTGCTTTAAACTTTGCAAACCCGGCGGCCAGGTGTTTTTCTCAACCCTTAATCGCAACCCAAAAAGTTTCTTACTGGCTGTGGTAGGCGCTGAATACATTCTGAACATGCTGCCTAAAGGCACTCATGACTACAAAAAATTCATCCGCCCAAGTGAACTGGCGGCATGGGCGCGCCAAACAGGTTTAGAAGTGGGTGAACTGATTGGCATGAGCTATAACCCCATCACCAAAACCTATAAATTAGGTCGTGATACAGATGTGAACTACCTCATGCAAACTCGTAAACCAGATTAATATGAAAGCCCAACCTCCCTATCACGCTGTGCTGTTCGATTTAGACGGCACCTTGATTGATACTGCAGAAGATTTCATTGCCTGTCTCAATGACATGCGTGCTGAGCATCAACTATCACCGCTGCCCGATGACGACATTCGCAAAGTGGTGAGTGATGGTGCGCGAGCAATGATCAAACTGGCATTCGACATTGATACATCCCACTCAGATTTTGACGCTAAAAGACAACGCTTTCTTGATCTCTACTTAGACAACATCGCAAGAAAAAGCCAATTATTTTCAGGCCTAGATGCGGTCATTGACTGGTGCGACTCGCAAAAGATCCCGTGGGGCATCGTCACCAACAAACCTAGGTTATACAGTGAAGCTTTACTAAAAAAATTAAACTTGGATCAGCGTCTGCATACCTTGGTGTGTCCAGATGATGTCAGTCAAACCAAGCCCAACCCAGAGCCAATGTATAAAGCGTGCAAAGAAATGAATCTCGCCGCAGAACAGTGTATCTATGTAGGCGATCATGCCCGCGACATTGAAGCCGGCAAACGCGCCAACATGGCTACCATTGCCGCTGGCTATGGTTATGTACATGCCGACGATGAGGCTGAAAGCTGGCAAGCAGACTGGTGCATACAACAATCCGAACAGCTATTGGGTTTATTGCAAACTTTGTTAACGCCAATCAGCGGTAATGCCACGCCGCAATAGGCGAAAATAATCGAATATGGAAAACAACATGAATACTAAACCTCTGCAAGACAAAGTCATACTCGTTACGGGTGCCAGTTACGGCATTGGTGAGGCCGCCGTTTATGGCTTTGCAAAAGCCGGTGCCACCGTGATTATGCTGGCTCGCACGGAAGACAAATTAAACACCATTTATGATGACATGGTTGCCCAAGGCTTACCGGAACCTGTCATTGTGGCTTTTGATCTTGAAACCGCACCTGAGGAAGCCTACTTCCAACTTCGCGACATGATCGGCAAAGAATTCGGCAAACTGGATGGCCTATTATTGAATGCAGCCATGCTTGGCCAGCGCACCCCTATTTCCAATTACAACTGGCAAACTTGGAACAAGGTGATGGACTTAAACGTAAACAGCCAATTTTTAATGGCCCGCACCTTATTGCCACTGCTGGAAAGTGCCGAAAATCATGCCGCACTCCTGTTCACTTCTTCCAGTGTTGGCCGTCAAAGCAAAGCTTATTGGGGAGCCTACGCCGTATCTAAATTTGCCATCGAAGGTTTAATGCAAACCATGGCCACCGAGCTGGAAAACACCAGCCATGTCCGTGTTAACTCATATAATCCAGGCGGAACCCGTACATCCATGCGTGCGGCGGCTTACCCTGCTGAAAACCCAGAACAGGTTAAAGCGCCTGAAGCTATTATTGATGAATACATCTACTTAATGAGCGACGCCAGCCACCATATTCATGGCCAAGCGCTGGACTTCAAAGGTTAATGCGATCATTATTTGACCAACCCAGAGAAACTGGATTGGTCAATAAACGTCAAAATAACGTAACATCTTAAAAGCTTTTCATTCAAATTCCCGTCATTTATCCCACTTCCTTTCCGCTTTTTAGCGGCAATGTTCAGCCTCTTTCGCTCATAAATCTCACTAGATATTCGTAACTCATTGTTTTTATTAGATTTTTTAATAAAAGAAAAAGATGGCATAAATATCGCTTTATCCTCTCCAGATTTATAGTTTGAGGCCTTCATTTATGGCGACTCAGTTTTCAAATATTAGCGATGTACAAAACGATAAGCTCACGCCGTTTTCTCAGCTTGCCGCAAAACCCCAGATCAAGTCTGATGTATTGATCCGCTTAGGCTCTTTCCTGCAAACCAGTTTGGATTACCAAACCTTGCTTTCTATTTTCCAAAGAGAAATCAGCAGTACCGTTTTAGTGGATGGTTTGGTGTTTGAAAATGAAGACAATAATGTGAGTTTTACGCTGGGCCAACTGGGCGTACATTGCAGTAATTATCAACTGAAAGCTCAAGGTGAGTTCCTAGGGGAGCTGACGTTTTACCGTAGCACCCGTTTTCGTGAGCACGAACTCGCCAACTTAGAAGCTTTGATGGGCACACTAATCTATCCGTTGCGCAATGCCATGCGCTATCGACATGCCCTCGATCAAGCATTTAAAGATCCATTAACTGGCGCCGGTAATCGCATTGCACTTAACGAAAACCTCGTGCGTGAAATGGAACTCAGTAAACGCCTGCATTATGACTTAAGCGTTTTAATGATCGATTTAGACCACTTCAAAAGTATTAATGATGGATATGGCCACCTAACCGGTGATGACGTACTAAAAGCAGTGGTTGCCCAAATCAAAGAATGCATTCGCCAAACGGACATTTGTTTCCGCTATGGCGGCGAAGAATTTGTTGTACTGCTTAATAACGCCAACATTGCCAATGCCCGTTTAATCGCTGAGCGCATTCGCATGACAGTTGCTGACCTGAGCATTCAAACCGAAAAAGGGCCTCTACAAGTGACTCTGAGTACGGGACTTGCCATGCTGCAAATGGATGACGCACCACAAGACTTGTTAAATCGAGCTGACCAAGCCTTGTATCAAGCAAAGCACTCGGGCCGTAACAAGGTATGTGTGAGCAAAGAGAGTCACGTAATCACCGCGCAATAAGCGCATGGCATCTAGCTATATAAATGGCTAGAATGCCGCCATGAAATTTGAGATTACTCCCATCGCCTTCGTGCGCTCTTGCTTTCAAGAGAAATTCGCCACACCCAGACAACCAGGCCTAGTTACAGCTGCAACCGGGTCAATTGAGTTATTACCTCCATTTAATGATGCTGATACAGTGAGTGGCTTAGAAAACTGCAGCCACATTTGGCTGCAATTTGTTTTTCATCAATGCATTGACCAAGGCTGGAAAGCGAAAGTGCGACCACCACGCTTAGGTGGCAACAAAAAAATGGGCGTATTTGCAACTCGTGCCACCCACAGACCCAATGCACTGGGATTATCAGTCGTAAAGTTAGAAAGTATCTCTACTACAAACAACCAAGTGATCTTAAACGTAAGTGGTTTGGATCTCATCGACGGCACACCAGTTGTGGACATAAAGCCGTACATTCCTTATAGCGACAGCTTAACCCAAGCCCACTACCGGTTTGCGCAAGAAGCCCCCAAGCAACTCACTGTGGTATTTACCGACCCAGTGCAATCTCAACTGAAAAAAAATCCCAATTTAAAACAGCTAATTGAGCAAGTGTTAGCGCAAGATCCAAAACCGGCGTTTCACCGCGTCGATAGCGAAAGAGAATACGGCGCCAAGCTGGCCCAGCATAATGTAAAGTGGCGTTATCTATCAGATAATAGTGAAGTATGGATTGAAGTCTGCACCCTTGAGCTAATCCGTTAACTCAAGGTCAGGTTTCAAAAATTAAGCAGCTTGCTTTTGTTTTTGCGCGGCCTTTTGCGTCAAGTCAGGCTTACCTGCCAATGCATATTTATGTAGGCCAGCAAGATGGATTTGTTGCAGGTAAACCTTCCAACTAAAACTGTCTGCTTTTACGTTAAATTGTTTTTGCTCTATGACAGAGAAACGTGCCTGTAATTGTTCCAACTGCATGCTGTCGAAACGATATTTGGGTGCAGTATAAAAGCCAAAAATCATGGCAAGACTGGCTGTGGTGTTCGCCTTTTCCATCATACGACCTGCGCTTTTCGAGCCGAATAACCTACCCAATATGGTTTTCACCCATGTACTGCCCATCAGCGCCATCATATACAAGCGGAAGGTTTTTGGACTCACGGTTTTAAACGTATCCTGCGGTTTTTTTGCAAATAGTTTCGGTAATTGCTTGTACTGCAAAAGTGAGGCTTGCTGCACATAGTCGATAAACTGCTTCAAACGAATAGGGTTCAAGCGACCGCTACAGCATTGGTAGATACGATAATGGCTTGATTGCTGAAACAACTGTGCGCTACACATCAATGCAGAATTCGCCACTAAATCCACAGGGATCACGTCCAAAATGCCACTATCTTCACCAGGGAAAATCGACACTCGACCTTTCGCATAGGCATAGATAAGTGCATCCGCCACTTTCACCCCTTCTACCCATCCAGGTAGCGGTGATGAAACCGCACTCTCGATAATTGACGGGCGTAAAATGGTTAAATTCTGCTTACCCAATGCCTGAATCAGTAATTGTTCCCCCAACCATTTGGTGAAGGTGTAAGTATCATTCCAACCATAGCGTTGGCTTTGCTGGATCCCCAGCTGTACTAACTTAGCTTGCTGTTTATCTTGTTGCGTATGTTGTTGATAAATTCGCTCAATTTTTTCGTTAAGCAAATTAATGACACCATCAATTTCATAAGTGTCATCATCTTTACGCGGTATTAACCCGGATGCTGGAGACACCACCTCTTCTCGCATCACACCTCGATTGAAACCATTCACGTAACAAGTGGATATCTGCAGTACCTTAACAGGCTCACCTTGAGTCTTGCGTTGGGTTAGCGCCACAACGTTATTTAGGCTTAATGTATTGATTTTCAGTGCTTGATCCATGGCTTCACGGAAGTTCACACTGGCTGCTGAGTTGATAATTAAGTCTAAGGATTGAGCCAGTTGATTGAATTCAGCTTCTGGCAAACCAAACAAGGTGTCGGTTAATTCACCAGCGACAACCGTTACCTTTTTATCTATAAGCGCTTGGAAGCCTGCTCCATGCTTATCTCGAAGCACATCAAACAAACTGGAATCAAATACATCTCGCATGCATCGCTCATGAGCCGTGTATTGACGATTGCCCCTAACCAAAAGGTACACTTGTTCCACTTCTGGGGTTTCACTTAAGATCTTTTCTAAGATGGCTTTACCTAAAAAGCCTGTGACTCCAGTAATAAAGACACGTTTTTGCTTGAACGAGGAGACGACAGAAAGAGAATTCACCTGACTCATGAGTATGCCTGTTTTGTTGTTTTTATTATTTTTTGGCTATGCCAAATCAGCTTGTGCAATTTGTACTGCACATTATGGCGCGATGCACCCAGACAGTCCACTTGTCAGACAATCTATTTTGCCCGATGGATGATTTTTCCGTTTAAGCCTAACCTTTATAAGCTAGAATATTCATATAAGCATCAGATACTTAAGGTTTACCTTTGCCTGTTCACGTTCACAAAAATAGCCTAGTTAAGCGGCTCTTTTTTATTTCGTTGCCATTTACTCTCTTGGCTGGCGTGATCTATGCTGCTGCCATTATCTACATTGAAAGCCAAAGCCTTAAAGCCACCCAGTTAGCTCAAGTGAAAACCCAGATGCAGCAATTGGCAAAAGTGGTGGCGATTCCCACTTGGAATCTCGATCAGCAGTTCATCAACAATTACCTGACTCAATATGCCCAAGATCCACATATCTTATGTATAGAGCTCATGTCAGATGCCAATTTCACAGAAAAATCCCCTGCCAGCTGCCAACATCCAGAAGAAGATAATGTCGAGCTGTTCAGCGAACCTATCATTTTTGAAGAGCAGTATATTGGTGTCGTAGTGGCTTCATTTCGGGTGGAACTCGATAACAAACGCTTAAAATTTATATTGCTCAGTCGTATTCCCACTGCCCTAGTGGCACTGTTAAGTATCTTTATTGTGGTGTTCTTGGTGTTTCGACGTTGGGTCGTGATGCCCATCGAATCCATCATGTCTAGCATCGAAGCATCGCAAAAAGACGGCAAGCATCACCCAGTTGACTGGCGCAGTGAAGATGAAATCGGCACCTTAGTAGAAACTTTCAACCAAGCACAATTAAAACAAGTATTACACGATGAAATGCTCACCTCAGAGCGCGACAAGGCAGAACAAGCTTTAGAAGAATTGAAACACACACAATCTCAATTGGTTGAAAGTGAAAAGATGGCGTCATTAGGCTCCCTTGTGGCAGGCATCAGTCATGAAATTAATACGCCATTAGGTGTCGCTCGAACCAGTGCCAGTTATGTGGAGGATAGCGTCAAGCAATTAGAAACAGCGTTTTATGAAGGTACGCTCACCAAAAATGAAATGAAGGAATTCATCGATTCATTTAATGATGGCATCCATTTAATGTCTGCTAATTTGGTTCGGGCCAGTGAACTTATGAACAGTTTTAAACAAGTCAGTGCCGATCAAAGCTATGACCAAGCACGTGACTTTAATTTAAATGAATACTTACAAGAAACACTCTACACCTTAAAGCCAAACTTAAAGCGCTACCAAGTCGCTATATTATTGGATTGCAACGAAGACATTAGCATCCACAGTTTCCCCGGTGCAATTTCACAAATCATGACTAACCTCATCATGAATAGCCTCATGCATGCTTATAGCACTACCGATAATGGCACTATTCGAATCGATGCCAAAGAAATCGAAGACGACATTCACATCACCTACAGTGATGATGGCGCAGGAATGAATGAAGAAATTTGCAGAAAAATATTTGACCCATTTTTTACCACGAAACGTGGTAATGGTGGCACAGGTTTAGGCATGCACATTATTTACAACCTTATTAGCCATAAATTGAAAGGCACCATTGATGTTTCTTCAACACAAGGTAAAGGCACCACATTTACCATCGTGTTGCCTAAATACTTGCCTGATGACGCCAACCAGTAATTTATAACGACCATACCGCCCATTCGTTACCGCATGGGTCCTGAAAATGAAAACGTCGCCCACCCGGAAATTCAAAAATAGGTTTCACAATCTTTCCACCGGCCTGCTCTACTTTATCCAAGCTGTGTTGAATATTCTCACTAAATAACACGATTAATGCAGCACCGTGTTGAGTTTGTGAGCTTAACGGCGCTTTAAAAAATCCACCATCAATACCTGAATAAGTAAACGCCGTATAATCACTGCCGTAATCTGTAAATTTCCAAGAAAACGCCTGAATGAAAAACGTTTTTACTTTTTCCAAGTCGTGGGCAGGAAGCTCCACATAATTAATTTTTTCATGAGCAGACATGGTCACTCTCCTTAGTAAAGGCCTATTTATAATGAAATTTGAAACATAAAAAAAGGCCGCTAAGCGGCCTTTCCTTTCAACTACTCATTAAGCATGAGCTTTAATCCGATAAAATAAACTATACAACACAGGTACGGCGATCAATGTCAGGATCGTTGCAAAGGCCAATCCCCCCATAATAGTCACCGCCATATCCGCAAAGAAGGCATCGGTCAATAACGGCCCCATACCTAAGATAGTGGTAATTGCGGCTAACGACACAGGACGTAAACGGCTTAAACTCGCCTCAACGATGGCATCAAATTTATCCATGCCGGTTTCGATTTGAATGTCGATTTCTTCAAGTAACACAATGGCGTTTTTAATTAACATACCAAACAAACTCAAGAAACCAAGTAGTGACATAAAGCCAAATGGTAAGTCAGCAATTAATAAACCGGCCACAACACCACATACGGCCATGGGCACAATTAACCAAATAATAAGCGGCTCTCGTACCGAACCAAAAAGGAAGATGGTAATTAGGATCATCACTAAGAAACCTAGAGGTAATCCGCCACCTAATGCTTTCTGTGCCTTACGTGAACTTTCAAACTCACCACCCCATTCGATGTGATAACCATCTGGTAATGGAATCGCTTCAATCTTAGGCTGTATGCGTTTAAGTGCCGCTGCTGCCGTTTCTTCTAAGCCTGGCTCCGCATAAACACTAATAGTGCGAATACGGTCGCGTCGATAAATAAGCACACCTTCAGATTCCACTTGCATCTCAGGACTAATCTGGCGCAATGGAACATAACTTCTTTGATATGGACTCCACACTAAGGCGTCTTGTAGTTTTTGCAGCTCATCCGCGGCTTTAGGGTTTTCGTTTGGCGCTTGCGCTTTGGCAATAATGTCATAGCTGTAATCACCATCACGTAGTTTGCCAAGTTTCAAACCATTACTGGAGAACTGTACCGCATCAGAAAAATCAGCACGCGTCACACCTGCCACACCCGCTGCGTATTCATCATACTGTGGCACTAATACCAATTCTTTTTGACGCCAATTTTGACGAATATCCAAAAGCTCGCCATCTTCTTCCATGATGGTTTCTGCTTCTTTTGCCAATTGGCGTAAAACCGTTTGATCCGGCCCCATAAAGCGCGCTTCTAGTTTTGCACCCGTACTTGGACCAAACACCACGCGAGTATTATAAATTCGAGCATCTGGATCATTGGCTTTTAACTTAGGAGTTAATTGTGCAATTAAATCCGGAATCTGATCACGCTCATGGGTACGAATGATCAACACACCATAACTTTCATTAGGTTGTTCTGGCCCATAAGTTAACGTGTAACGGGTAGCACCTTTACCAATGAAGGTGGTCACCGCGGCAACTTCTTCAAATTCACGAGTAATGCTCTCGGCTTGTTTTAAATACTCTGCCGTTTCACGAATATCGCGAGATTGCGGGCCCCAATAGTTCACATAATAAATGGGCGTATTGGACGCTGGGAAAAAGCCTTGCTTCACAAAACCAAAGCTCATGTAACTAATCACCGTCACACCCACTAATATCCAAACAGTACGACCGGGATTGTTCAAAGCTTTTAGCAAATACTTCTTGTAAAAATGATGCAGTGAACTGTCAAATGATTCAGCGTTTCCTTTGTCTTCAACTTTGAAAAAATAAGAACCAAACAAAGGCGCCACTGTGATGGCTAAGATCCAAGACAGGAATAATGAAATCAAAATCACAGCAAATAATGAGAATAAAAACTCACCAGTTGAATCATTAGATAAACCAATCCCAGAAAACGCTGCAATACCAATAGCGGTGGCACCGAGTAGTGGCCATTGAGTTTGCTTCACTACATGACTGGAGGCATCAATAGCGTTATAGCCTTTTTGCATTCGCAGCATCATACCTTCAGCCACAACGATGGCGTTATCCACCAGCATACCCATGGCGATCACCAAGGCACCTAGCGAGATACGTTGTAGATTCAAGCCATAAAGCCACATCACCAAAATTGTGCCCATTACGGTTAATAAGAGCACCGCGCCCACTACGACGCCTGCTCGCCAACCCATAAAGACACAAAGGGTTCCGATTACCACTAAGACGGACATGATTAGGTTGGTAATGAATCCACCAACGGCTTCATCCACTACTTTTGCTTGGTCATAAATAGGCTCTAACTGAATCCCTGCTGGTAATTGATGCAAAATCTCATCAATGCGTTGACTTACCGCCACACCTACGTCCACTACGTTGGCATCTTTATTAGCGGCAATAGCCAAAGTAATCGCAGGCTGGCCGTTATGACGAATTAAAACATTGGGAATATCCACCACATCAAAGGTCACTTCGGCGATATCTTTAATGCGAATTTGACTGGTTGAACCAGGTAGCCCCAAGGTGATGTTTTCAATAGCACCCACTTGCGAATCCACTCCACCCACAGGAATGCGAATACGTTGACCATCAATATGTAATCGACCACTGCCGTAAGGGCGCAAGCTGTAGGCTAATGCGTTTTTAACATCCGGCAGAGACACACCAAGATTCGCCAATTGCGATGTATCGATATGCACGGTAATTTGCTGCTTCAGCACACCTTCGACAGATACTTTTGTCACGTTAGGCACGGTTAACAAATCGCGGCGAATCACGCGCGAAAATTCACGCAGCTGGTATGGGGTGAAATCCGGCGCCGTTAACGCATAAAACAACCCGTATACATCACCAAAATCATCCACCACCTGAATTGGGCGCACGCCTGTTGGTAATGAATTTTGAGCATCACCCATGCGTTTACGCAATTCATCCCAGATTTGCGGCAACTCAGTGCCGTCATACATGGATTTCATTTCCACTGTGATTTCAGACACGCCAGGTTTAGAAACCGAACGCACCTGATCCACTTGCGACATTTGCTGAATAGCTGTCTCTAATGGCTCGGTTACTTCTTTTTCTACCTGTTGAGCATTGGCTCCTGGGTAAGCCGTAATCACCATAGCTTGCTTAATGGTGAACGATGGGTCTTCTAATCGACCAATTTCACCCAAACCAATTAAGCCACCAATCAAACAAATGATGACCATTAACCAAGTGTTAACGGGCGTTTTAATGGACGCCTTTGCGATATCCATAATGCGCCCCTTATTGCATGCTGTAAGGGCGCACTAGCAACCCTTCTTTCATTTGACTCACACCGGCAGAGACCACTTTTTGGCCTTTCTCTAAGCCACTTAATACGGCAACCCAACCTTCAACCATTGGGCCCACCATGACTTTTTGGCTATGAATACGCTCGGTTTTCTCATCGTAAACCCAAACAGACATGCTGCTATCGGTACCGGTTACAAGTGCACTGACTGGCACACCCAACACTTCAGGTAACGACTCATCGCTGCCGCGTAATGTGACAGTGGCACGCACCCCAGGGGTGATGGTCAAATCTTTTGGCGCATCCATGGCGTACACAACCGCATAAGTCTGGCTCACAGGGTCAGGCTCAGTGGAGTATTCAACATAATCAATATCGAATTCTTTATTGACTGCACCATCGATATAAGCGGTGGCTTTAGCCACTTGAGAGCGATTGTATTGATTCACTAAACGCTCTGGGATATCAAACTTAAAGTGAATACGGGATAAATCTTGAAGACGGGCAATGGGAGCACCGGTATTAATGAAGCCCTTGTTTTCAATCAAGCGCTGTGACACCAAGGCATCGAATGGGGCTTTCAGCACGCTGTACTCTAAGTTGGCTTTGGCATTTTCTAATTCAATTTCTGCCAACTCGTAGCTTACTTGTGCATTATCAACGGATTTTTCTGAGCCAATCCCTTTTGTGGCAATGGCTTTAACACGGGAAAGTTCCAACTTGGCTTGCTTTACTTTTACCTCCGCCATGCGCACAGCACGTTCAAATGGCTCCGGCTCCAATTTGGCGATTACACGGCCTTTGCGAATGGTCTGGCCTTCAGGCAAGTTCACAGACTGTAAGCGTCCACTTACACGAAAGGCCAAATCCACCGTGGTTTTCGCCATGACTTTAGCTGGAAAGGTAAATTCATGTTCTGTCGTTGCGGTTTTCACATCTGACAATTGCACCACAACGGCTTTCTCTTGAAGCTGCTGTACTTCAGCGCCATCGCCACAACCGGCTAATGCCGTCATGATCAAAAGGGCCAAAAATGAACCTTTATGTCCCATGTAATTTCTCCCAATTTATCCCATCTAAGCATAGCCGCCGATCATTTTTCGACCAGCTACCAATTTTGATGGCTATTTGTAGCACATTGACAGGTTTACACATAGTGTTAATCTGTCAATCACATGGTGTTACCGATGTAAAACACCTATCTATATTTGCAACAGTGCGCCGCTAGGTACGTTAAATGCCCGAAAATACAGAGCAAAAGATCCTCTCAGCCGCTCGTCAATGCTTTTTCCAACATGGCTACAAAGCCACCAATATGACCTTGATCAGTGAATATGCGGGGTTTTCTCGTGCCACCGTGCACAAGTATTTCAAGAATAAAGACGATGCCTTCCGTCAGGTGTGCCAGCAGTTACAACAACAAGCCAGCGCCGCCTGTATCCCAATTTTGCAGAAAGAGTTAGATTGTTGGCAAAGCATACATGCCATTGCAGAAACCTGGCTAAAACCCACCTTTGATGAGGTGAGTGATCAAAGAATTGTAAGTGACCTTAAATACCATGTTCAGCACGTGGCTCAAGATATATTTAATGAAGCGCGCCAGAGCATAGAGGACATGCTGACCAACCTGCTTGAAAATGCGGCCAGCCAGCAAAAAATTACGTTCGAATACATAAACATTCAACCCCGCATGTTAGCCAAGCTGTTAGTGGCCAGTTTAGATGGCTTACGCGGGCATTTAGAAAAACCATCACTAGAACAAGCCAGTCTCGATATTCTTAAAATTTTTCAACAAGCCTGTCAGCCTAATCGTTAAGTTGGTTTTTGCTGACGACGGGATTGTGCATACAGTTCATTAAAACGTTTGAAATAGCGATCAAGCACGTCACCTGCAGACGATTGCTTATGCTGATGCAATAACTCAATGGCCACTTCTACTGTGCATAAATGAAACTCATCCGGGACTTTACGCAAGCGGTATTCACTGTGACGCTGAGTAGTTAAAGGCAACACAGGAATATTTTGTAGATATTCGCTCAAACGAAACATGCGCCCGGCTTGGCGCCAACTGCCATCTAAAATAATGAATAACGGAATATTTGCTGAGCTTTGATCAGCACAATCCACCACCCTATCCTCATAACCACCGCGATCACCAGGAAAGATAATATAAGGCTGATATTTGGAACTGGTTATTAGTGCAATAAAGTCAGGATCGGGCTCAGTACGTGACCAATAATAACGATGACTGTATTCAGGCAAAATGTGTTCAATTAAACGACCCGTGTTACTGGGTTTATAGCTTTCTTCTTTATGCATTAACAAACAAAAATGCACTTCGTTAGATGCTTGTGTTACAGGAGTTTTCTCCGCACACAAGCAATACCCTTCGGCCATTAAGCAAGCAGGACAACGGGCCACGTTACTGCCTTTCGCAGAATACGGCTTACGCGGGGCATTAGGGTCAAACATATAGACAGGCTCTTGATAATCTGCGCCAATATAATGCAAACCCTAATGCATAGAAAGTCAGTGATCCACTTTCTTAAGTAAATCTGCCAAACCAGATTTCACCTCCGCCACAAGCTGAGCTTCATCTAATTGCGTTTGACTCAAACCTCCCCATACTGGCTTACCATTAATAAAAGTATGTTTTATGGAAACCGGTTCAGCACATAGGATCGGGGCTAATAATGGCGAATGCACGCCTGACATTCTGGGTTGATCAATGTCGTAGAGCACAATATCCGCTGCCATACCCACAGCAATACGCCCAGTGCCTTCAAGGCCTAATAAGCGTGCGCCGTTTTCACTTCCCCATTTAATGACATCTTCTGCTTTAGTCGCCTCGGGCCCGTGTTGTGTGCGATGTAACAACCAAGCCAAATTTAACTCTTGAATCATGGAGCCGGATTCTGCCGAGGCGGACCCATCCACCCCCAAGGTGATATTCATGCCCTGTTCTTGCATATCAATCACAGGAGCAATACCGCTGCCCAGTCGACAATTGGAAGTCGGACAATGAGCAATCGCCGTTTTAGTTTGTGCTAACTTTTGAATCGCTCGTTCATCACACTTCACTAAATGCGCAAACCAAACATCCTCACCTAACCAGTTAACGCTTTCGGCAAAATCGACAGCTGACATACCGTATTTTTCTTGCGCCTGAATTTCATCGAATCCCACTTCTAATAAGTGAGAATGCAGCTTGAGATTATGAGCACGCGCAAATTCAGCGCACAGTGTTAAATGTTCGGGCACGGATGAATGAATTAAACTGGTCGGTGCCACTACTAATTTTTTCATCGCCATATTACTGGTTTGATGATGACGCTCCATACTTGCCTGCATACGCTGTATAACCTGATCAATCGTTTCAGGTTCAATACCGCTTTGCTTCATTCCTCGATGAGAGCCTTGCACCGTAGCACTACCACGGCATAAAACCAGACGCATACCCAACTCTTCAGCCGCCTGCCAAACGGCCTCTTCTACTTCGGCGCTAGACTGACTGTGATAAAGGTAATGATGATCAGCACAAGTGGTCGCGCCAGAACGCAGCAATTCGTACAAACCTAATTTGGCTGCACTGTACATAAGCTGTGCATCCATCTTTGGCCAAAAACGATAAGGTACCGAAGCTAACCAATCTCCTAAACCTTGATTTAATCCTTGTGGCACGCCTTTTAAAACCGACTGAGCAAGATGATGGTGTGTATTGACGAAGCCAGGATAGATAACACAACCCTTAGCATCTACCACAGTTTCATTGGGCTGAGCTTTAAGCGAATAACCAAGTTCAGTGATCTTGCCGTTAGCAATTCGAAGGTCGGTAAAGTTTGAATCGTCACCGCTAAAAATAGCGTTTGAATTTTGAATAAGATAATTCACGGGTGCTCCTTTCATAAAAAGAGCAATGTCCTAGGAAGTCCCTGACCGCTTCTACTCTTGCAAAGTGTTCAATCATTCATTGGTATTGAATGAAACAAACCAATATTAAAAACACAAATATGGTTTTCGATAAGAAGATATAAGTCAATAGAATTTTTTTGATTTAGTAGTTCACACAAAATATTTGCACTGTTTTGTATCAACTGGTGACACCTTGGTTTTTTTCGGTGCAAGAATTAACGAATTACATTTATTAAAATGAGAAAACAATAGCCTTATCCAGATTGGCATAAGGGTTGCAGAAATATCATGGTACTTAACGTACACATGTATTGAGTAGAAGCGGTTAGGTTTTTTATCAAAGTAAAAAACCGGGTCATTGCTCACTTTACGACAGGTTAAATACAAATCGTATTTAGCAGGCGAAAGTGATGCAATGCATAAATCTTTTTCTGCTACGGTTTGTTTTGCCGGTCAAATAAGTGACCCACTAGGGTCAGATTAACCGGAGAAACACTATGAAATTACCGACTCTCATATGCCACTCATTAAGTGCACTTGCACTTGCCTGTACCAGCCATCTCGCACTCGCTGCTGACAAAGTAACCTTTCAATTAGATTGGCTACCAGGTGGTGATAAAGCCCCAGTTTATGTAGCAATGAAAAAAGGCTTTTTTGCCGAGCAAAACCTAGATGTGAGCATTTCACAAGGCCGCGGCTCAACCGATTCCATTAGTAAAATTGCAACCGGCACCTCTGATATAGGGCTATCCGATTTAGTGGCCCTATTAGTTGCTAAAGCAAATGATGATGTGCCCGTGAGTGCTGTGTATTCTATTTTTAGTGAAGCACCACACGCCTTCTTTACCCTATCTGACTCCGGTATCACACACGTAAAAGATGTCGCAAACAAAAAAATTGCCACATCCCCTTTCACCTCATCTAATGTTTTTCTACCTCTATTGCTGGATAAAAACCAAGTCAAAGAAGACAGCATTCAATTAGTAAAAACCGATCCAGGTGCACTTAACCCTATGCTGATCACAGGTAACACGGATGTGGTCATTTCTTGGATTACTGACAGTGAAAAATATAAACATCAAGCGCAAACCGCCGGAAAAAAATTAACCGTTCTGCCTTGGTATGATGCAGGACTTGAATTCTATTCCACAGCATTAATTGCCAGTGATCGATTTTTAAGTGAGCGCCCAGATGTGGCGAAACGCTTCATTACAGCCTATGCCAAAGCCATTGATTACACGTGGAAACACCCTGAAGAAAGCGGCCAACTGGTACATGCCGTTGTACCTGAAGTGGATGCAAGCACAGCAGCCGACACCATTAAGTCCATTAATAATTTAGTATATAACGCCGCAAGTAAAGCCCATGGCTTAGGTGCATTTGATCCTAAACGCTTAGCCACTACTTGGCAGTGGACAGCACAAGCACAAAAAATCGACACCGCTTCTTTTGATCCTGAAGCTGCCATTAATCGTGCATTCGCCCTTGGAGAATAACCATGCAACCCTACGTTTCATTTGAACACGTCGGGCATACATACACTTTGGCTAATGGCCAAAGTGTTAACGCTTTAAACGATGTGAATTTTCAAATAAATAAACATGAATTTGTCGCAGTGGTGGGACCATCTGGCTGCGGCAAATCCACATTACTACGATTATTATCCGGTTTAATTCAACCAACCCAAGGGCAGGTAAAAGTCTTTAATCAATCAATCACTCAGCCTAGGGATGACGTAGGCATCGTCTTTCAAAAGCCGACTCTCTTACCTTGGCTAAGTGTTTTAGACAATGTGCTATTCCCTTTAAAACACAAATACGGTGTAGTCGCTAAAAAAGATAAAGAGCAAGCACTTCTCCTCATTGAAATGGTGGGATTAAAAGATTTCAGCCAGCGTCGTCCTGATCAATTATCGGGTGGCATGCAACAACGAGTGGGAATTGCACGCGCATTATTATTAGACCCTGATATTTTGATTATGGATGAACCTTTTTCAGCCCTAGATGCATTAACCCGTGAAGAGATGGGTTTTGAGTTATTAAAGATTTGGAATGAAAAACCCAAGACTGTTTTATTCATCACTCATTCCATTTCAGAAGCTGTATTACTGGCAGACAAGGTATTTGTCATGAGTGAGCGTCCAGGGACATTGGCAGAAGCCATTAACATTGACCTGCCAAGACCTAGATCTCTACAAACCATACAAGACAGCTTATTTTCAAACTATACATCTCGTATTCGTAAACACATATACAAACAAGCGAATATCGAAGATGTCTCCACTAAAACGGTGGCCTAGTATTTATGTCTATATATTTAAAAATCAAACATAAACTACAACCTATGTTACCTTTCATCACCTTACTGGCTTTATTGCCGGTTTGGGAGTTCATTTGTTGGTTTGCCAAGGTTCCTAATTTTGTATTACCTTCACCCTCTGAAATCATTTCAGCATTTTTGAATGTTGAAATCACACGCTGGCTAGATCACTCTTGGGCAACATTAAGGGTAGCTTTATTAGGCTTTGCACTATCCATTGCTATCAGCATTCCATTAGCTGTAATCATGGTGCGCTCACAATTTCTCACCAAAACATTGTTCCCTCTCTTGGTTGTCATTCAATCGACGCCCGTCGTGGCAATTGCACCACTTTTGATTGTCATTTTAGGCTCTGGAGAAGCACCAAGATTAGCCATCACTTGTTTGATTACTTTTTTCCCTTTAGTTGTTGCGGCGACAACCGGCATGTTAGCGACACCACCTGAACTCATTGAGCTATCTAAATCATTACGGGCATCCCCTGTGAAAGAGATTTGGCAAATCCGCTTACCTTATGCCATCCCGCATATTTTTAGCGGATTAAAAGTCGCGGTAACACTGGCCATTATTGGTGCTGTGATAGCGGAATTTGTTGCCGCGGAAAAAGGTCTTGGATATTTTGTACAATTTTCAACTTCGTATTTTAAAATTCCTCAGGCTTTTGCCGCATTAATCTTTTTATCCATCATGAGCTTAGTTTTATTTAAAGCGGTTCATTGGATACAAACTCTTTATTTCTCTTGGAGCCTTCCTGCTCAAGAAAAATAAAGTTTAAACGGAGTATAAGCGGCGGGCAAAAGCCTGGCATTGCTCCAATTTACAGCAGAAAACTGCTTATCAATTGGAGAGTTAATTATGAAAAACTATTCACTAAGCGAACTAGAATTTGAAAGCACCCTAGGTGCCATGGGTGAAGAAACCCAAGATCGCATCATACCTATCATTGATGTGTCCGATTTTGAAAACCGCAGAGAGGAGATCACTGAGGCTTTATGGCGAGCAGCCACTGAAGTGGGCTTCTTTCAATTAAGCCATCACAATTTAAACTTAGATTTGATCCAGCAAACATTCAACGTTACTGAATCATTTTTCGCATTGGATCAAAACCAAAAGCAACACTATCCACTCAAGCAAGGCCTTAATGCAGGGTGGGAATTCATGGAACAGGTCAGACCATCCACAGGTACAGCAGATCAAAAGGAATCATTTCAAATCACCTTGCCTCACATGGATAACCTTTGGCCATTACAAACTGTGGTGCCAGAATTTCAACGAACGGTATTGGAATTTGAATACAAAGCATGGCAATTAGGCATGCAGATCTTATCCTGCTTTGCTGACAAACTGGGGTTTGAGCGTGATTTTTTCACGCAAGCCCATGATCGATCCTCACAAGCATTCCAAAGTACTTTGCGTCTACTGCATTACTTACCCATGCCTGGTAAAGATGAAGCGCCAGAGGGTATTTGGCGTGCAGGAGCTCATACTGACTTTGATTGCCTGACTATGGTCTTTCAAAAAGACGGACAAGGAGGATTACAGGTTTGTCCAGGAAAAGACGCCCAAGGTTCTCAAACTTGGAGCAGCGTAGAGCCAAAGGATGAACTCATTACTTGTAACATTGGTGATATGCTCATGCGTTGGAGTGATGATCAATTAAAATCCACCCTGCATCGCGTGCGTATGCCTAAACCTAACGAGTATCGAGGTCCTCGATATTCCATGGCCTACTTTTGCCAAGCGAATAAAGACGTGATGATTCAAGGGCCTCAACAAAAATATCCAGCAATTTCTGCTAAAGATTATTTAACCCAAAGGATCAACGCCAATTTCGCCTAAGCAAAAAAAACGCCCTTTCGGGCGTTTTTTTTATTCTACGATTTCATTAATCGTCACGTTAATGGATTTGGTTTGGCTACTAATAGCTGGGCTTACACCTTGAATGTCTCCAGCTTGTACATTTCCAACTCCACTCTTACTAATCCGGGCTGTGATCACCACATTGTCATAATGGCTCAAACGTAATGCAGGCATCATGGCCATGGAATCATCCAATACCACTGTAATTGGCCATTCTTTTACTGTTAAACGCTGTACGGCTAATGGCATAGGTGGACCTTGTTGTGCTTTTGCTAACACAAACACATCAGCCGATTCAGGCACGTAACCTTTTATGCTGTCAGCAAGATCCACCGTGATTGAAATCACAGCTGGCTTCATGGCCTTTTGTTTTTCTTCAATGGCTTTGCGATCTGCCGGCGTCATTTTTTCCAACGCTTTATTAATGCCACCTTGAATGGCAGCCACGTTTGGATTGCTCGCCGGCATCATACTGACAAGACGTTGCCAGTAATTAACCGCATCCACATAACGACCACTGTCGTAGGAAGCCACACCTAATAACCCTAATGACGTTTCATCATTTGGATTAATAGCCAGCACATCTTTTAGCAAAGATTCGGTAGCGGCATCTAAGCGGCGATCATTAGCAAAAAATTGCGCTTGTGCCAATTGCGCCATGGCAACTGCTTGATCTTGCTGCGCATCTATAGGTAATAGCTGCAGTGCTTGCGTGAAGCCCACAACCGCTTGATCAAACTGGCCTAAGTCAAAATTCAAGCGACCATAGAGATACCACATTTCAATATCTTCTGGCGTATCTTGCGTTTGTACTTTTAAGCGTTCAATCAATTTCCCTGCATCTTCACGGGTAAACCCAGATTGATTACTGGCTTGTAACATTTGCGTGATGGCCAATTCGTTTTCGGC
>JABXIK010000039.1 GCA_013373125.1 Gammaproteobacteria bacterium
GATGGTGCGGAAGGAGAGACTCGAACTCTCACACCTTACGGCACCAGAACCTAAATCTGGCGTGTCTACCAATTTCACCACTTCCGCAAATGGGGTGACCGAAGGGGATCGAACCCTCGACCACAGGAATCACAATCCTGCGCTCTACCAACTGAGCTACGGTCACCACTACACTACATCTTACCTAAGGTTGGTACGCCCGACAGGAATCGAACCTGTAACCCTCGGCTTAGAAGGCCGATGCTCTATCCGATTGAGCTACGGGCGCTTCATCTGTCTAATCAATCACTTAGACGTCTGACACAACCTTGCGGTTGTCACTCAGTGCAGTAGTCCTCACCAAGTGGATGCGCATATTACGGACGCGGACCGAACTCGTCAACTCTTTTTTCAAAAAATTTTATATAAAACAAGAAGTTCCAAGATTTCATAAGAATTGATCTCGGTACTTTGTATTACAAACGATCCATGCGAAAATTGCGCAAATTTTTTATATGCATACCAGTAGGAAAGCCATGAGTGCACAACGCATCGACGGTAATGCCGTAAGCGCCACCCTCAAGGAGCAAGTTGCTCAACGTATCCAAGAACGTAAAGACGCCGGTAAACGCGCACCAGGCTTGGCTGTTATCCTTGTGGGCAGTGATGCTGCCAGCCAAGTCTATGTTGGTAAAAAGCGCCAAGCCTGTGAGGCCATTGGCATTCACAGCGTGGGCCATGACCTACCTAGTGAGACCGATGAAGCCACCCTGCTTGGTTTAATTGATGATCTAAACGCCGACCCAAGCATCGACGGCATCTTAGTTCAGCTACCGCTACCCGCTCATTTGGATAGCACCAAGGTATTAGAACGCATCAACCCAGAAAAAGACGTAGATGGCTTTCACCCTTACAACGTGGGCCGCCTGTGTCAACGCATTCCTACCCTACGCTCATGCACACCTGCTGGCATCATGACCCTACTTGAGCACTACAAATTAAATGTAAAAGGCCTACATGCCGTAATCGTAGGCGCTTCAAACATTGTGGGTCGTCCAATGGCTATGGAACTGTTATTAGCGGGCAGCACCACCACTGTGTGCCATCGTTTCACTAAAGACTTAAAGCATCATGTGGAGCAAGCTGACCTTTTAATCGTGGCTGTAGGCAAACGCGGCATCGTGGACTCTAGCTGGATCAAACCAGGTGCCATCGTGATCGACGTAGCCATCAACCGTTTAGATAACGGTAAGCTAGCTGGTGACTTAGACTTTGATGTGGCTGCCGAACGTGCCAGCTATATTACGCCGGTTCCTGGTGGTGTTGGCCCAATGACGGTTGCCACCCTAATGGAAAACACCCTTTACGCTTGCGAAACCTTTCACGACGCTTAATTGAAAGCACTTTCGCAAACAAAAACGGTGGCAATGCCACCGTTTTTTTATTTAGGCTATCAAAACTCACAAGTACAGCTTGCACACAAACACGACTTTCGTGAGCGCTGCTAATATTTAACCACCCTATATATTTCGAGCACTGCATGTCCACTCAACCTCAATCCACCTCTGGACTCGCCCTAGCTGTCAGTGCCTTCACCTTATTTTCGCTCATGCCCGTTTATTTACAGTGGCTACATCCATTATCTGGCTACACCGTATTATTTCATCGCATTTTATGGACCAACCTGTTACTGCTAATGGTATTAGCCCTAACGGGCAATTTGAAAAACAGTTTGGCACCACTTATTGATTTAAAACAATGGCCTGGGCTGATTGCTGGCAGTATTTTAATTGGCATTCAATGGGGCGTGTTCGTTTGGGCGCCACTGAACAATCAAACACTGGATTTATCACTGGGATATTTTTTATTACCGCTCATCATGGTGGTACTGGGGAAATGGATTTACAAAGAAACGCTACGCATTAAACAATGGATTGCTTTAACGCTCGCAACCATTGGCGTGGGTATCGCCTATTGGCAATCCAACGGTTTATCCATGGTGGTGATATTAATCATCGTGGGGTATCCGCTTTATTTAATGTTGCGTCGTCATCAACGCCTGCCAACATTTGCGGCTTTTTTTATTGAGAACCTAATATTACTGCCCATTGCCATTATCGGCATCATGCTAGCCGGTGATATCTATGGCGGCCCACTACCCCACCCCTTTGCTTATGAACTCAATTGGATTTTATTATTTTTAGGTGTTGCCGTATTAGGCTCCATCCCCATGCTGTGCTACATCGCAGCCAATAAACGCTTACCCATGAGCCTGCTTGGTCTTATCAGTTATCTTGAACCCACTCTAATTTTTATATTTGCTTATTTTGTGATTGGGGAGAACTTACCACCTACACAAGTGGCCACTTACGGGCTCATTGGAGCGGGATTATTATTTACATTATGGGACGGATTCGAACAATGGCACATTCAAAAGCGCTACTCTCTCCCGCCCTTAAACTGAGTTAAATCTTATTTACTTTTCAATATTTGAAATTAGACAAGAATCTCCCTTAGTTAAGCTCACTTACAATCTCAATAAAAATGCCATATTTCAGGCACAAAAAAGGCAAGCTAATAGCTTGCCTTTTGATCGTATCTAAAACGAATTAGATGACTACGATGTTCTCAGCTTGAGGGCCTTTTTGACCGTCAGTAACGGTAAATTCAACCATTTGACCTTCAGCCAATGTTTTAAAGCCCGTGCTTACAATCGCTTTAAAGTGAGCAAAAACATCAGGGCCAGACTGACGCTCAATAAAACCAAAACCTTTAGCTTCGTTGAACCATTTCACTGTACCAGTCACTGTATTAGACATGTTGATATCCTATAGATAAATATAATTGTGCCTTCATGAGGCATGAATAGCGGAAAAATAAACAAAAAATTTAAAAACTACAGGACGTAAAACTGACGACGAAATGAAGAATGTAAAAAAGAAGCTTGTTTTAAGCTATTAGCCACAGTATAGACTATCCAAGTACAAGTCAAACCCTTTCGCACATATATACTAATCACCCTAACTTACTACCAGTATCGCAATACCAATAAGCATCATTATCTAGTAACCCGTATAGCGTTCCACAATTCGTTTTAATATGGTTTTGTTTTTCGCAGCCAAAAATGACGAATCCAGCTGTTTCAAAACATTCATCACCCAAGGAAAATCAGGATTAAACGCCATAAAAAATGGAATTTCTTTTAAACACCCCGCCTTTTTAAAATCCTGCATATCAACTGAATTTTTCTTAGCACTCCAAGCCACCACATACTTATCCTCAATAAACGCATCAATACGGCCATGCTTGATCATCTGAAAAAGACGCGGAATCTCATTACCTCCAGAAATAAGTTCAACACGCGTTTGGCTATTGTCATACTCCATGTATCCATTAATTTCTGGACTGTAGCCGTAACCTTTAATCCCCCCAAAACGAATAGCCTCTAACGACTTAATACCCATATATTCCCAGTCTTTTGTTTGCTTGGAAAAGAAACACATGCTGTAGGCCATAGTTGGTGTACGCGTAAACAGAAAATCCGGTGCCTCATCATGCACAGCGGTCAACAATCCATGAGATCGCCCCAAACTCACCTCTCGAATGGCGCGAGACCAAGGGTAAAACTTAATTTCGACATCGACACCCAAATCTGCCAAAACCTGGGTGATGTATTCATGAGCAATTCCCGGAGTCTGTGGATCACCAGGGCACGCATATGGGCACCAATCGGTCGTCGCCAAGATAATTTTTTTAGGCAATGGCGCAGCCGTTGCATTAACCAACAGTGAAGGCAGCAACAAACACAATACCAAAAACCAATCGCGTCTTTTAGACAAGTTAAAAACCTCAGAAAAACATCTAAGATAAGCCTAAACCTTCATAGGGTTAGTCGCCATTCTCAAGGATAAAACCCAATGGCTTATTCATAACTCATATGGATCGGGCAAGTTTTATGTGATTTTGTATTAATTTATGGTTATCTGAAAAAATAGGTTATGAAAAGTCGAAAGAATGAGAGTTGACGGGAGC
>JABXIK010000142.1 GCA_013373125.1 Gammaproteobacteria bacterium
AAACGATTTGGGCTTTTTAGAATTCATGGTACCAGTGGGCGGACTCGAACCGCCACGCCCGAAGGCAACGGATTTTGAATCCGTCGTGTATACCAATTTCACCACACTGGCAGTACCTACAATAATTAAAGGCTTTGTATTACCTATGCTACACAGCGGGTTTGGGTATACGTGTATACGCTTACTCAATCTGGACCACACTGGCAGTACCTGCAAGCTTAGTAAGGTGCTGCAACCTATGCTTATTTCCCTTCGCTTTGGATGGTGGCTCGCAAGCCATCGAAATAAGTGGACGGCATCATACCAGTAATCCGGTACGAGTCAACGGCTTCGCCTCACTCTTGTGTTGAAAAAGCGGTTATGGAACAAGGGTTTATGGGGATTAAGGGGAAAATTCGTTGGTTTTTTAATCAAACTGAGCAAAACATCCCAGAATGACAGGAGCAATCCCTTGGTTTTCTGTATAATTGCCCGCCTTATTTTGCCTCTGGCCGTTTGAGAGAAGTATGAAGACCAGCGATTTCCATTTTGACTTACCGGATGAACTCATTGCCCGTTATCCACAGGCGGTGCGATCCAGCAGTCGTTTGCTGTGTCTGCAAGATGGTGAGCTGGCGCACAAGCAATTCACGGATCTGTTGGAATTGGTCGAACCTGGAGACCTAATGGTGTTTAACAACACCCGTGTGATTCCGGCCCGCTTATTTGGCCAAAAGGAAAGTGGCGGCAAGTTAGAAGCATTAATCGAGCGTGTGACATCGGATACCACAGCCCTTAGCCACATCAAGTGCTCCCGCGCCCCTAAACCCGGTACCACTATATTGTTAGAAGGTTTAGAAGTGGAAGTCACTGGGCGTCAGGATGCGTTATTCGAATTGAGCTTTAAGCTAGATACAGGCACAACATTAGTGGATTGGCTTGAGCAAGTGGGGCACATGCCATTGCCTCCTTATATGGAACGCGAAGACGAGCTGAGTGATCGTGAGCGTTATCAAACCGTTTATAACGAAAAACCTGGGGCCGTGGCGGCACCGACAGCCGGCTTACACTTTGATGATGCATTACTCGCGGCACTTAAAGACAAGGGTGTGAATACGGCATTCGTCACGCTGCACGTTGGCGCAGGCACCTTTCAGCCGGTCAAAGTGGACGATGTGAACAACCACAAGATGCACAGTGAATGGTTAGAAGTGGACCAAGCTGCTTGCGATGCTATCCATGCAACTAAGGCCGCGGGCAAGCGCGTCATCGCTGTTGGGACCACCAGTGTACGCAGCTTAGAAAGTGCCAGTACCACATCTGATGCCTTGGCGGCGGGTAAGATCCTTCCGTACACAGGTGAAACGGAGATTTTTATTTACCCAGGTTACGAATTTAAAACGGTGGATGCATTGGTTACTAACTTCCATTTGCCTGAGTCCACCTTGATCATGTTGGTCAGTGCGTTTGCTGGTCGTGGTCCTTTATTAAATGCTTATGATGAGGCGGTGAAAAATCAATATCGCTTTTTCAGTTATGGGGACGCCATGTTCCTCACTAAGAACCTTAAGGCGAAAGATCTTTGGGATCAGTAGCCAAATAATTTAAGGCTGAATATCAGCCTGAAAAATTGAGTTAGCCCGAGGTGACATAGGGCTTTACATTCGCAAACTGCGCCTGTGCTTTGACATGGGCGATTCAGTAGGAATTGTTATGAGCTTTATGAAATTTGATGTTAAGAAAACCGAAGGCAAGGCCCGTCGCGGCACCATTACCTTCCCTCGTGGTGAAATTCAAACGCCCGCCTTTATGCCCGTGGGAACTTACGGCAGCGTAAAAGGCATGCTTCCGCGTGATGTCAAAGACACGGGCGCCGAAATCATCTTAGGTAATACCTTTCACCTTTGGTTGCGTCCAGGTACCGACATCATCAAACAAGCGGGCACCCTGCATGATTTTATGCAGTGGGATAAACCCATTCTGACTGACTCCGGCGGCTTTCAAGTATTTAGCTTGGGTAAGATGCGTAAGATCACCGAGCACGGCGTAACCTTCCGTAGCCCTGTTAACGGCAATAAAGTAGAGCTGACGCCAGAGAAGTCCATGGAAATCCAAGCGGCTTTGGGCAGTGACATAGTGATGATTTTCGATGAATGCACGCCGTACCCTGCCACCCACAAAGAAGCCAAAGACAGTATGGAGATGAGCTTGCGCTGGGCTAAACGATCTAAAGACGCCCACGGTGAAAGCGAGTCGGCTCTGTTCGGTATTATCCAGGGGGGCATGTACGAAGACTTACGCGATGTGAGTTTAGAAGGCCTAACCGATATCGGCTTTGATGGCTATGCAATTGGTGGTTTATCCGTCGGTGAGCCCAAAGAAGACATGGTGCGTATCCTTGATCATCTCGCACATAAAATGCCGCAAGATAAGCCGCGTTACTTAATGGGCGTGGGTAAGCCGGAAGATTTAGTGGAAGGCGTACGTCGTGGTGTGGATATGTTTGACTGTGTGATGCCAACTCGTAATGCGCGTAATGGTCATTTATTCACCGATACTGGCGTATTAAAACTGCGTAACGCATCGAATAAAACAGATCACGGCCCAATTGATGAAACCTGTGACTGTTACACCTGTCAGAACTTCAGCCGTGCCTACCTGCACCATTTAGATAAGTGTAAGGAAATTCAAGGTTGTACTCTGAATACCATCCACAATCTGCATTTTTACCAAAGGGTCATGGCAGGTTTGCGCAAGGCTCTTGAAGAGGGTACATTGAGCGACTTTGTGGAAGAGTTCTACGCCAAGCGTGGGTTGCCCGTACCGCCTCTGGCTGAGTAAGAGTGGCTAGTTGTCTCGACAGAAGGTCTGAGAAAATATCGCCAGTTGAGCAAAAAATAAACTAAAAATTAAAGGCCTAATTAAACCTAAAATAGCCTTTAAATTGAAAAGTTTCGCCCCTATAAAGGGGCATTACATTTAAATAAAAGTAGTACTCGAGAGAGTAAGGAAAATCACATGTCTAAATTGACTCTATTATTAGCGGCGTTTTTACCAGCAGCAGCATTTGCTGAAGGCGCGCCAGCGGCACCAGCCGGTGCTGGTATTGAACAGCTTATCTTCTTGGGTGGTTTCGTTTTAATTTTTTACTTTCTACTATGGCGTCCACAATCTAAGCGCGCTAAAGAGCACAAAGCGCTGCTTGCGTCTTTAGAGAAAGGTTCTGAAGTTGTCACCTCTGGCGGTATCCTAGGTCGCGTAACGAAAGTAACTGACGATTTCGCCGTACTAAAAGTGGCGGAAGGTGTTGAGCTTCCAGTGCAAAAGCAAGCGGTTGCTGCGGTACTGCCAAAAGGCACTATCAAGTCCATCAACGAATAATTCGCTAATTTAACTCACACATCCCCGCCCAGTTGCGGGGATGTGTGTATAAGTGCCAACGAAACTGATAACAATAATCTTCAAATGATCCGGCTCGTGACAGAGTAAAGCGATCAGCCAGGAATCGACTTATGCTCAATAAGTATCCCTTGTGGAAATACCTTCTCATCATAGTAGTTTGTGCCTTGGGTGTGATTTATTCCCTGCCAAACTTGTATCCACCTGATGCCGCCGTGCAAATCACCCCAGCGAAAAGCGGTGATGCTGTGGATGAATTTACGTTAAACAAAGCATTAAAAGCCTTGGATCAAGGTGGTATTGCGTATTTCGGTGAAGAGCTGCAAGAAGGCAAGACTGCGCTGATTCGTATTGAAGATGCTGATTTACAGTTACAAGCCAAGGGTCTGATTCAGCGTGACCTAGGCGATGGTTTCATTGTGGCATTGAATTTAGCACCAACGACGCCTGAGTGGCTGGTGGATATGGGCGCAGGCCCAATGACGCTCGGTTTGGATTTAAGTGGCGGTGTACACTTCTTAATGGAAGTGGACATGGAAGAATTCTTAGATCAACGCCTGCAAGGTTATCGCGACACACTAAAGCGTAACTTCCGTGAAGAAAAACTACGTTACAAGCGTGTTGTTGCTGCGGAAGAGCACAGCATTCATGTGAAGTTCAGCAAAGCAGAAGTACGTGATGATGCTGAAAATTATATTCGTCGTGAATACGCAGAATTTTTAACGGAAACCGCGAACAAAGAAGATGGTTTCTGGTTATACCTCAAATTAACCCCTGCCAAAGTGAAAGAATTTGAAGACTATGCGTTAAAGCAAAACTTAACCACTATTCGTAATCGTGTGAACGAACTGGGTGTGGCCGAGCCATTAGTTCAACGTCAAGGTCGTAACCGTATCGTCATTGAATTACCAGGTGTGCAAGATACTGCTGCTGCGAAAAAAATCTTGGGTAAAGCGGCTAACTTAGAATTCCGTTTAGAGGCTTTGGCCAGTGCTTCCCGTTACAGCACTGAAGAATACGATTTTAAAGATGAAACACGTGGTCGTAGTGCACGCTTAGAAAAATCGGTAATTGTAACCGGTGATAATGTTTCGAACGCACAGCCTGCGTTTGATGAAAATGGTCAACCGCAAGTAAACATTAATCTTGATAGCACAGGTGGTGCCATCATGGGAGATGTGACCAAGAAAGCGATTAAGCGTCGTATGGCGGTGTTGTTTGTTGAGCATAAGGTGCGTACCCGTTATGAAATGCAAGACGGTGTTGAAGTACCGGTTGAAGACAAATACGTTGAAAAGAAAATTATTTCTTTAGCCACTATTCAAAGTGCACTGGGCAGCAGTTTCCGTATTACTGGTTTAGAGCCAGCAGAAGCGTCTGAGTTGGCGTTACTATTGCGTGCAGGTGCGTTAGCGGCGCCAATGTATTTTGTTGAAGAACGCACAGTTGGTCCAAGCTTGGGTAAAGAAAATATCCAACTGGGTGTGAACAGTGTACAAATCGGTTTGGCGTTAGTGCTGTTGTTCATGTTGGTTTATTACCGCGTATTCGGTTTAGTGGCTAACATTGCGTTAGCGTTTAACCTAACCCTGTTGTTGGCTGTTATGTCTGTGATTGGTGCTACGCTCACCCTACCAGGTATTGCCGGTATCGTATTGACCGTGGGTATGGCGGTGGATGCCAACGTGCTCATATTTGCGCGTATCCGTGAAGAAATAAAAGCAGGTTTGAATTCACAGCAAGCCATTCACAGTGGTTACGATAAAGCCTTCTTAACCATCTTAGACGCCAACATCACTACCTTGATTGTGGCGGTGATCTTGTTCGCAGTGGGCACAGGCCCAGTGAAAGGTTTCGCGGTGACATTGAGCATCGGTATCATCACATCTATGTTTACAGCCATCGTCTTGACTCGTGCCATGATCAACTTGATCTATGGTGGTCGTCGTGTTGAAAAATTATCTATTGGGGGCGTGTAACCATGAGTGATGTAAAAGATATGAACTTCATGGGCGTGCGCAAAATTGCCGCCGCTCTTTCCATTGTGTTGATTCTGGCTTCCATTGGCTCATTGATTTTCCAAGGTTTGAAATTGGGCTTGGATTTCACGGGCGGCACTTTGATCGAAGTGGCCTATGAAACCAGCGCTAATGTAAACGACATTCGTAAAACGTTAGAAAATTCAGGCTATGAAGACGTCACCGTACAGCACTTCGGCAGCGAAGAAGATGTACTGGTGCGTATGAAAGAGTCTTACCGCGCGAACTTGGGTGATGAGGTGTTAGAAACCTTACAAGCGGCATCCGATGAGCAAGTGGTGTTGCGTCGTGCTGAATTTGTTGGTTCGCAAGTGGGTGAAGAATTACGTGACGAAGGTGGCTTAGCATTATTGTTAGCGCTGGCGGTTGTGATGATTTACGTTGCGGCTCGTTTCCAGTTTAAATTCTCTGTGGGCGCGGTTGTGGCCTTGATGCATGACGTGATCATCATTCTTGGTTTCTTTAGCTTATTCCAAATTGAATTTGATTTAACTGTATTAGCAGCGTTGTTAGCGGTAATTGGTTACTCCTTGAATGACACCATAGTGGTGGCGGACCGTATTCGTGAAAACTTCCGCATTATCCGTCAGATGCAGCCAATCGATGTAATTAACCGCTCGTTGACGCAAACCCTAGGTCGTACCTTGGTAACGTCCTTAACCACCTTGTTGGTATTGCTGGCACTATTGTGGGTAGGCGGTGAATTGATTCATAACTTCGCCTTAGCGTTAACCATAGGTGTGGTTGTGGGTACGTATTCTTCGATTTATGTTTCAGCCAACATTCTGTTGTACATGCAAATTAGCCGTGAAGATTTGCTGCCACCAGAAGAGGAAGAAGAGATCGACGATCGCCCATAGGCTGTTACTCATCTTTATAAAGCCCGCACCATGCGGGCTTTTTTATACCTATCCAATATTCATCTATATTTAAAAATTACCTCTAGGTGCCAAAAAACGGCCTCACGAGTCAATATTGTGCTGTAAAAGCCGCGTATCTTATGGGAATTGACACAGATCAAGGCGTTATTTATGACCCTAGCAAATGAAAGCGAGATTTTGATCACAGGCGCCGCCAGTGGTTTGGGGTGGGCGTTGACGCAGAAATATCATGCCATGGGGCATCACGTGGTGATGGTGGACATTCAAGAAGCGTTACTCACTGAAAAGTCCCAATCGTTTTATGATCATCAAAGCGTCATGAGTATTGTGGCGGATGTGACTTCTGCGCAAGCCATTAAGCATATTACAGATCAAGTGATTGAGCGTTATGGCCGTTTGGATGTGCTAATCAACAACGCGGGTATTACCCATCGATCATTAGTTGAAAAAACCGATCCGAATGTTTTCCGCAAAGTGATGGCTGTGGATTATCAAGCGCCAGTGGAGTTAACCCTTGCACTGTTACCTCTATTAAAAGCCTCTAAAGGCTGCATTATCAATGTGAGTTCAATGGCGGGTTGGATGCCCGTGTTAGGTCGCGCTGGTTACTGTGCAGCGAAAAGTGCGTTGCATCAATTTTTTGAAGTGATGCGTTGTGAAGTACGTCAACACGGTGTGAGAATTTTAATGGTGTATCCAAGCTTTTTAGATACTCCAATTGAGACCAATGCATTAGGACACGATGGCAATAAGGCAACCCATGCTCGATCTATGATCGGCGGCTTAGGTTCGGCAGAAGATGTGGCTGATGGCATTGTTAAGGCACATTTGGCGGGGAAAGAACGATTATTCCCTAATCGTTTCACTTGGTTTGCATCTGTGCTTTATAAATTATTACCGGCTATGTTTTTACGTGGCATGACGAAAAAATTTGCCAGTGAACTGGATGCCTAACCAATTTACTTAATAACAATAAAAATGCATATAACGAGGGTGTGAGATGGAAGCGGTGACCATAGATTTTAATCCAGAAAGTCTGGTGGCATTGAATGTCATGATTGCCATTATGATGTTTGGTGTTTCCTTGGAATTACGTGCTAGCGATTTCAAACGCATTTTGTTAAATCCAAAAGCTCCGGTTATTGGCTTGCTTTCACAGTTTGTTTTATTACCCGCCATTACGTGTTTGGTGACAATTTTATTGGACATCGATCCAATGTTATCTATGGGTATGATTTTAGTGGCGTCGTGTCCTGGTGGTACTTTCTCCAACATCATGACGTGGATGGCAAAAGGCAATGTGGCGGTATCTGTAAGTATGACAGGTGTTTCCAGTTTGGCGGCCAGCATCATGACACCATTTAATTTTGCATTGTATGCCATGATCAATCCAAACACGCGACCATTGTTAACCGAGATCTCAATGGACCCTGTGAGCCTGTTGCTATTAGTGTTAATGGTGCTGGGTGTGCCTTTAGTCTTAGGCATGTTGGTAGGCCCGCGTTTTCCGAATTTATCCAAGCGTATAGAAAAGCCATTAAAAGTGTTTGCCATGTTGCTGATGATGGCATTGGCGGGTATCGCATTTGCGAAAAATACCGATCAATTTTTAGAATACTTTGATTTGTTCTTCTGGTTAGTGGTTGCGCATAACGCCATAGCATTAACGGTTGGTTATGTGGGGGCCATGTTAGCAAAATTGCCAGTTGCCGATCGCCGAGCTATTTCGTTAGAAGTGGGCATTCAAAACGGCGCTTTGGCACTCATTATTATTTTCACCTTCTTCCCTCAAGCATCAGGCATGTTGTTAATCGCCGCATTCTGGGGTGTTTGGCATTTGGTGAGCGGTTTGGTTGTGTCATTTGTTTGGTCACGCATGCCTATCAAAGATGACGTTGCAGAAGAAGGCAGTGCCATCGCCAGTAAAGCGTAATTTAAAAGTGAAGTGAGCAGTATGGAATTACTTTGGGTGTTATTTGGGGCCATTATTTTATTGGCTTACACATTAGAGGCGGTCACAGGTTTTGGCAGCATTGTCATTGCTTTGTCATTGGGCGTGTTGTTTTTACCCTTTGATCAAATCTTGCCGATATTAGTGGCGTTAAATATTTGCATGACCAGTGTGTTGGCATTTAGAAATCGCAGCAGTATTGATAAATCATTGTTGTTGACGGTTATCTTGCCGGGCATGTTAGCGGGCACATTAACCGGTTATTTTGCCAAACCGTATTTTGCTGAGGTGTTACTCAAACAATTATTTGGGGCGCTCATTGTTTGGTTTGCCGGACGTGAATTATGGCGTATGTATCACAAACATGCAGATCGTCAACGTCCACTTTGGCTAACCCGCAGTATCACGTTTGCGGCAGGTATTACTCATGGTTTGTTTGCCAGTGGCGGGCCGTTATTAGTATACGCAGTGGCAGGTACCAAGATTGATAAGGCACGCTTTCGCGCCACCATGGTGTTCGTGTGGTTTACGTTGAATGCGCTATTAACCGTAGCGTTTTTAGTGGACGGAAGAATGCAGCCGGTACTGATGAATGTGTTGTTTTACATTCCATTGTTAGTGGTGGCCGTTAAGCTTGGTAATTATTTACATCATAAAGTGAAAGAAGAACATTTTCGTGTGGCGATCTACAGCTTGTTATTAATGACAGGTGTGATTCTTATGATCAGTCGTTACTTGCGCTAAGAGCGGAGGATAAAGTATGCAATTTGATATTTTAATCAAAAACGGTTTGTATTTTGACGGATCAGAAGCATCGGGTATTCATGCTGATGTGGCCATTAAGGATGGAAAGATTGCCAAAGTGAGTACCTCTGGTTTAGATGTGACCGAAGCCAATGAGGTTTTTGATGCAAAAGGTAAATGGGTAACACCTGGGTTTCTCGAAATTCACAGTCATTATGATGCTGAAGTCGTGGCCAGCCCCGCATTAAAAGAGTCAGTACGTCATGGGGTTACCAGCATTGCTATTGGTTCTTGTTCGATTTCCATGGTGAACTCTGAGCCAGAAGATTGCTCGGATTTATTCACCCGTGTTGAAGCGGTACCCCGCGAAGCGGTATTGCCAATTTTACTGGAAAAGAAAACTTGGAAAGACGCCAAAGGCTATCGAGGGTTTTACGATAATCATCCGCTGGGGCCAAATATATGCTCTTTCATTGGCCACTCAGATATGCGCGTGGCAGCCATGGGTATTGAGCGTGCCACCAGTGATGTAAAGCCCACGGAAGCTGAAATGCTAGCCATGGAAAAAATGCTCGAAGAAGCACTGGATGCCGGCTGCTTGGGTATGTCCATGATGACAACTAAGCTGGATAAATTAGATGGTGATCGTGCGTGGTCAAAACCATTACCATCGACATTTTCTTCTTGGTGGGAATTTAAACGTCTATTCAAAATCTTGCGCCGTCGCAATGCCATCTTACAAGGTGCCCCAGACGCGGTGAAAAAAGTAAACGTGTTTGGATTTTTGTGGCAGGCCCATGGATTATTCCGTCGCCCAATGAAGGTGACCATGTTGACGGCTTTAGATCTAAAATCGAATCCATTCTTGCATCGCATTACTCGTGTGAGTGGTTTTATTGCCAATAAAATTTTACGCGGCAACTTCCGCTGGCAAACCCTTTCGGCGCCTTTCACTATTCACTTAGAAGGTTTAGAGGTGAATGCGTTTGAAGAATTTGAAACCGGTGCAGAGTTACGTGACATGATGAAGGATGAAGAATCTTTATATAAAAAGATTAATGATCCGGAATTTCGTGCGGCGTTTAAAAAACACGTGAGTGAAATTTTCACAGTTGGCTTATGGCATCGTGATTTCAGTGATGGCTGGATTACAGATTGCCCTGATAAAAGTTTGATTGGTAAAAACTTTGAACAAGTGGGGCAGACCTATGGTGTGGACCCAGTGGATGCGTATTTTGATTTGGCAACTAAATACAAAAAAGAACTACGCTGGAAAACCAATTACGGCAATCATCGTCCAGAGATTATGCATAAGCTATTAGACAGCGAGTACACTCATGTAGGCTTTGGTGATTCTGGAGCGCATATTCGTTCATTGGCCATGTACAATTTTCCGCTACGTTTTTTGAAATATGTGCGCGATGCTGAAATTTCAGGTAACCCATTTATGAGCGTTGCCCGTGGTGTACATAAACTTACAGCGGATTTAGCCGACTGGTTTGGTTTGGATGCAGGCTATATTCGAGAAGGTGATCGTGCCGATGTGGTCATCGTTAATCCAGAAGGATTAAATGACGACGTGGATGGCATCAGTGAAGCACCTATGGAAGGTTTTGGTGTGGATCGTTTAGTAAAACGCAACGATGATGCAGTGGATGCAACCATTATTAACGGTAAGGTGGTGTATAAGAAAGGGGATTACTTCCCTGAGGACCTAGGTCATGCCAAAGGTTATGGGCGCTTCTTAGAGAAT